>CAYOTQ010000192.1:0-4132 GCA_964406915.1 uncultured bacterium | reverse complement strand
TAGCAAGTGTGTCTGGCTCTTTTCCTAGCCGCTCTACTACTGCTTGGGCAAACTCTTGGGTGCCTACTTTTTGCTGGCTCTTTGCCGTGTCGTAAATATCATAGGTATGAATGCCATCTTCTAATGTTTTGAGCCAGGCATTGTGAATCAGTTCTGCCGTCTTTTGCTTGCCAATATGTACCAGCATCATCACCGCTGCCATGAGCAGCCCCGATGGGTTGGCAAGATTTTGTCCTGCACGGCGAGGAGCTGAGCCATGGATAGCTTCAAACATCGCCTGGTTGTCGCCAATATTTGCCGATCCTGCAAGTCCGACCGATCCTGCAATCTGAGCTGCGATATCGGACAAGATATCACCATAAAGGTTTGAGGTGACAATCACATCAAAATTTTCCGGGGTGTCGGCCATCTTAGCTGCGACAATATCAATAATCCAGTGCTCATGCTCAATATCTGGGTATTCCTTGGCAATTTCTAAAAAGGTTTTGTGAAAGAGCCCATCCGTCATTTTGAGGATGTTATCTTTTGTAAAGCAGGTCACCTTTTTTCGTTGGTTAGTGCGCGCATACTCAAAGGCATAGCGAATGATTTTTTGACAGCCTTCGGTAGTTGTCAGCTTCATGGCGTGATAGCTATTGTGGCTTGGCCGATATTCGAGACCGACGTAGAGATCCTCTTCATTTTCACGCACAAGAACAATATTCATACCGGGATGTCGCGTATCTACACATGGAGCATAGGCGACGCAAGGACGTACATTTGCGTAGAGTCCAAGCGCTGCACGAATGGTGACATTGAGGCTACGAAAGCCTCCTCCCTGAGGAGTTGTAATTGGGGCTTTGAGAAACGCCTTGCATTTTCGAAGAACTTCCCAACTGGCAGGCTCGATACCCGTGTTGTATCCACGTAAGTAGACCTTTTCCCCAATTTCTATTTCATGAAATGACAATTCATCTGTAGCGTGGCGAAGAATATGCAGAGTGGCTTGCATGATCTCTGGGCCTACTCCATCGCCATGGGCAATCGCAATATCTACCATAGGAAAACTCGTGTTTGTCGTCATCAAACGGCAAGTAGGGATTATTGTCAAAAAAAATTGAGTTTATAAATAAAAATGAAACAGGCAAAATATTTGGTTCTATAGGAATCAGAAGATGTCGCAATTTACCTCCGCTTTGCAACACCAGCAGGCGCCTGACGCTATTGGAGAGCTGCTTATTCAAAGCCAGGCTTATCTAGGCTATTTTTTTGACAATTTTGATGCAGGCAAACTGCGAACTGTCGTCGAGATGCTTCTTAGCACGCCAGGGACGATTGTCCTTACCGGCGTTGGAAAAAGTGGAGTCATTGCAAAAAAAATTGCCATGACTATGAATTCTTGGGGAATAAAGGCCTTTTCTCTCTCTCCTCTCAATGCATTGCATGGCGATATTGGAATGGTGGGTCCCGGAGACACAGTGCTGCTGCTCAGTAAGAGCGGCGAGAGCGATGAGCTGCTGAGTCTTTGTCCTGCCTTGCGCAATAAGGGGGCCACGCTTGTAGCTGTCGTCTCTTCAAAAGAGAGCCGGCTCGAAAAAGCCTGTGATGAGGCCGTCTATTTGCCTGTTGCCAAAGAACTCTGTCCTTTTGATCTTGCACCTACTACTTCGACAGTTGTACAGCTTTTATTTGGAGACCTTATTGCAGTTGCCCTAATGAGGGCAAAAAATATCCCTCTTCATGAGTTTAGCTACAATCATCCTGCAGGCCGTATTGGCAAACGGCTGACACTGAAAGTTCAGGACTTGATGCTCAAAGGACAAGATCTGCCTCTGTGCGCTCCCGGTAGTATTTTGGTTGACGTGCTTGTAGAGCTGTCCAATAAAAAATGTGGCTGTATTCTCGTTGTGGATGAGGCAAAAAATTTACTTGGGATTTTTACCGATGGGGATCTTCGTAGAGCCCTGCAGGCTCATGGCGCTGCTGCCCTTTCATCGCCCATTCAGCTCCTTATGACAAAAAGCCCGCGAACAATTTCTCCGGATCTTTTGGCGGTAGCGGCACTTGAGCAAATGGAAGCCGATCAAAAGCATGCGATTACCGTGTTGCCTGTAGTCGAAGGAACTCGCCTGCTTGGATTGATTAAAATGCATGATATTTTGCAATCTGGATTGAAATAAATTTTATAATCCTTTATAATTGACCATAAATTAAGGTATCTATGACTTCTGCCTGGCAATATGGAGTGGCCATCGCTCTTGCGGCCATAATGATCTTTTTTTCTGTGCCGTATGTGTTTGAGGTAGCATCGTTCGTATCTGATATCTTCATGAATCTTCTGAAGCTTGTCAGCATTCCTATCCTCTTTTTATCTATTGTGACGGTTGCTTCTGGGATGGAAGATATGACGCTCATGGCAAAAATGGGCAAGAAGGTCATTAAATATACCCTCATTACTACCATACTTGCGGCAAGTGTCGCGCTTGGACTGTTTTTGCTGATCGATCCTGTGGGCCCCGCACAATCTCTTAGCAAAACAGCGGCCGTATCTGCGGTTCAAGAAGCAGCTATTGAAGGCAGCTACTGGAAGCACCTTTTGAATATCGTGCCATCAAATATTATCGAGCCTTTTGTGACGAATAATGTCATGGGGATTTTGGTTTTAGCCTTTCTTCTAAGTGTTGGAATATTTGCTCTTCCCCAGGCGCAGAGACACTCTCTGCATACGATCTTATCTGCCTGCTATGCGCTTTTCATGAAGCTTACCTCGTTTATTGTGCGGCTCATCCCGATTGCTCTCTGGGCATTTATTGTCCTCTTCATTCATGATCTTAACAATGGCCTGAGCATGACGGCAATAGGTCTTTATCTTGCGACTGTCGTAGGCGCTAACCTCGTGCAAGGCTGTGTCGTTCTACCCGCTTTTCTCAAGCTCAAGGGATTGTCGCCTTTGAAGCTTGTGCAGGCGATGATGCCTGCTCTGACAGTGGCATTTTTTACAAAATCGTCGAGTGCGACTATTTCGACGGCTGTTCGCTGTGCTGAAGAGCGTGCTGGTATTCAGTCCAAGGTGGCCAGCTTTTCATTTCCTCTTTGCACCAGCATTAACATGAATGGCTGTGCGGCCTTTATTTTGATCACCGTCCTCTTTGTCTCTATGCTCAATGGAATCCAGTTTTCCGGATTGGAGCTTGTCATGTGGGTCTTTATGGCCACTCTTGCTGCTGTTGGCAACGCAGGAGTTCCTATGGGCTGCTTTTTCTTATCGAGTGCTTTTCTAGCCGCAATGAATGTGCCGGTGAGCTTAATGGGAGTCATCTTGCCTTTCTATGCGCTCATTGATGCAATAGAGACGGCGATCAATGTCTGGTCTGACTCTTGCGTCTCTGCAGTGGTCAGCAAAGAGCTTGAAGCTCCTGCTGTGCTTGCAGCCTCATAAGAAATTAATCCGCTATTTATAGACTCTTAATCTCCTTTTGGTTTACTGATGCCAGTTTTACTAATAAGGAGATACCCAATGAACTTCGATCCAACAATGTTATTCACATCAGCTCCGGATCTATTCACAGATCTTACCAACGCGTGGATAAATACCTCATCCTCTACGCCAACTTCTGCTCCCACATCTCAATCAGTAGAAGAAGCTGAGGGAAAAACAGAGATGCTAGAGACGAAACAAACAGAACAAACTTCTGAACCGCATGCTGTGAGCCTCACTCACGTAGAAGAGAAAAAAGTGGATCAAGTGGAAAAAGCGGATCAAGTGGAAAAAATGGATCCGAGCCGGCAGCTTACGCAGATGCTAACAGATCCACACACTCTTGTTAGGATCGCAGAGCTCCAGCGCCCGCTGCCAGTCGAAACTGTTCAGCAGATAACAGAACAGAAGATGACAGAACAGGAAACAACAGAAAAAAAGATCGTGACTATTGAAGCTCCGGTCGTAGAGACAAGAAATGATGTAGATACAAGAAATGATGTAGATACAAGCAATGATGTAGATACGAGTAATGATGAGGCCTTAGCACGAGAGCTGGCGATGCAAGAGGCAAAGCAGGTTATTGTCGATAGGTCTGCTAATGATACCAGTAATGATGAGGTCGTAGCGAGAGCTCTTGCTATGGAATTTGCAGAAGAGGCCAAGCAACTTCAT
>CAYOTQ010000191.1:0-4137 GCA_964406915.1 uncultured bacterium | reverse complement strand
TTTTATAGTCCAACCCTTCTTGTTTTGTTGCGTCAACAGTCTCTTAAAATCCAAACGCTCCAGCAACATCTATAATTTGACCCGTAATGTAGTGATTTTCAGATGCCAATAAGAATGCCACCAGGCGAGCCACCTCTTCAGGCGTGCCCGCTCGTTTCATCGGCAGCCTTCTCCCCTCATCTTCCAATGAGATAGAAATGGTGAGCTGGCCAGGTGAGACCATATTGATTGAGACATTGTCTTTGGCACACTCTTTAGCAAGAGATTTTGTAAGAGACCAGAGAGCAGCTTTGCTTGCCATATACACACCAGATTGGCTGTCTGCCCGTCCATCATGAATCCCGGCCGTGCCGATATTCACAATACTGCCCTGTAGCTCTTTAATACTTGGCAAAAGTGCCTGCATCAGCATGAGCGGCGCCTGTACATTTGCCTGAAACAGCTCTCGGGCCTGGCTTGCATTTGTTGCGTGTGTTGGCGCCACAAGATAGTTGCCAACATTGTTGACCAGGCACTGAGTCCTGGAAAAGCGCGCGAGATATCGCCTGAGAAAATCTCGGCATCCTTCTTCTGTAGAAAAGCTT
Organism: uncultured bacterium; assembly: GCA_964406915.1. Classification (GTDB taxonomy): domain Bacteria; phylum Chlamydiota; class Chlamydiia; order Chlamydiales; family FEN-1388; genus CAYOTQ01. Next base: position 3,553 of record CAYOTQ010000191.1, on the reverse strand, counting down.
CCTTGGATCGTCTCGACCCTCTCTATATGCTCTTTAAGCTCTTGCTCAAGTAAAGATGCCTCGCTTTTACTTGTGTTGTAGTGCACGACAACACTATGGCCGTTTTTTGCAAGCTCCCGGCAAATAGCTGCCCCCAGTCGTTTTGCCCCTCCTGTAACTAATGTCCAGCTACTATCTTTCATCAGAAATCTCCACAAAACAACTATCAGCATTTTGGATAGCCGCTGGCTTTTTTATCCGTATAGTCAGCGACTGAACATAGACAAAGGTTGCAAAAATAGTTTGCACACATGCTCTGGCTAATGTTTCAATCAGCAAAAACTTGCCCTCAACAGCTATTTTTTCAATCAGCGAGGCTACTTGCGTATAATCTACCGTTTCTTCGAGAACATCATGCGCCGGTAACTGCAAAGAGAGCTGCACATCAACCGTCAACGACTGTGATTGCGTGCGCTCATGTTCTAGGCAGCCAATGATGCAACAGACTGTGAGTCCCTCAATACCGATTATCATCTTCATTTTGCAAGAACCCTTTGAAGTCCATCTATAAGGCCATCTTCGCTAGCGGGACGCGCGATACAGTCTGCGTACGCGAGCACCTCTGCAGGCGCTGTTGCCATCACCACTCTGATATCTGCTTTTTCAAGCATCGAAATATCATTATGATCATCGCCGCAAGCAATCACAACCCCTTCATGCCCAAAGAAATCACAGACAGTGTCAAGAGCATGTCCCTTACTTGCCTTTGCATCTGTAATCTGCACAATCGAAAACCTTGAGTCGTAGGAATCTTTCATTACTGGTGCATGGACATATAGCGCCTCTTCACAATCAAGACTCATTGTTTTGGCAACTTCCGGCAAGCAAAAAAGACGCACAGCCACACACTGCTCAAACGTTAAAAAGCTATCACTCAGCTCCCATGACTCATGCAGCGCCTCAAAGCGCTTTTCTAGATGATGGATCAAAAATGTTGAGGCATGAGCCTTCACAAACAGCGAGTGCGTGTGCGTATCTGGAGGAGGATAGATGACGGCAGCTACATCAGCAGTGCTGATGATGGGCATGAGCGGAGACAAGCTTGCTGTGTGAAGATAGGAAGTATCAATCAGACGTCCTTCCGGCATCAACATGGTGTGAGCGCCATTGAAGGCTGAGAGCACATAAGGAAAGGGCAACTTGTGAAGAAGATGCAAACTCCATGTAACGGTGCGGCCAGTGACAAATAGAAGCTTCCACTCTTCTTGCACCAGTGAATGTAAAAATTCTACAACTGATACAGAAAGCGCATCTCGTACAGCTGTCAGCGTTCCATCAATATCAATTGCAATTACCCCTTTCATGAATATCCCTTCTACGCCTATTGTATATGGAAATCTTCATGATAGACACAAGGCGTTTTATGCTGTACTTCTTTCGAGCGTTCCTCCTGCTGCTACTTTCATGCTGCCCACAATTGGCATATGGCACAGAACCTGCTGAAACAATGCCCCCAAGCTATAACGATTGGGAAAAATCTGTGAGTACCAAAGCGCAGGAAGAAGATATGAAAATTTCTGGCCTCTGGACAACTTCCCTCACATTTTTAGTTGGCCTCTTACTCTTTTTGCTCATTGCTCTCTGGGCAATCAAACATTTTAATCGACTCAAAGCAGAAGCTGGCGGCCAGCAAGCTCGCATCCAGATCGTTGACAAACGCATGCTCTCTCAAAAGTCTTGTGTCTATCTTCTCGACGTTGATGGCAAGCAGCTGCTCATTGCCGAACATGTCAACAGCATCCAAGTGATAGACTGCGGCAAAGAGCTCTATCCAACGAAAGAATAGAAAAAAAGAACTCTTATAGATACTATTGTGTATAGGTGACATATGCGTATTGTAGCTTTGCTAATTATTATACTCTGTGGAAGTTGCTATCGAATGCCAGAAGATGGCGAGGTAAGCACTTTGCCACACACAAACAACCCTACACTTACACGCCAAAAGGGATCCGCCATCCCTTACACACCGGGTATGGAATATTAAGGTGTGCAACATTAACACTACTGAGGAACAATTTCCATGAAAGTGAACGAACACAACATTCTCGAAGCTCTCAAGAAAATGAAGCTCGACGCAAAAGTTCAAAAAGAGACCAACCAGATCTATATAGTCTTCAAACATGAGTCGAAGGAATGCCCGCTTTTTATCCGTCTTCTTCATGATGGAGACCTCGTGCAGCTGCTCACCTTTATTCCATGTTATGTCGAGCAAGCAAAAGCTCTGGAAGTATGCCGCTTTTTGCATATGCTCAACAAAGAACTAGACATGCCAGGCTTCTGCTTTGATGAAACTTCAATGACCGTATTTTACCGGCTGATTCTGCCAACACTTAAAAAAGAGTGCAGTGAAGAAACACTCGAGGCATATATCAACACCTCTCAAATGGTCTGTAAGTCTTTTGGCACCGCCATTGAAGCGCTTGCGATTGGAGCCATGTCTCTTGATGAGATTTTGAATAAAGCTCAAGAGCTGAAAGACGCAAAAACAAAGTAACTAGTTTGTATGGCTTTGCGACCTATTTTCTTTGATACGGAAACAACAGGCGTACGTCCTGAGACTGACCGTATTATTGAGCTTGCAGCATTCGATCCCAAGAGAGACAAAACATTTGTCCAGCTGATCAATCCTAAAATGGCAATTCCTGCCGATGCTACAGCTGTGCATCAGATTACTGATGCGATGGTACAAAGTGCTCCCTCGTTCTCACAAGTTGCTCAAGAATTTGTAGCATTCTGCGAGGGAGAAATAATTCTCATAGGCCACAATAGCGATGCCTTTGATATTCCATTTTTGCGGGCAGAATTTACACGTAATGGAATGGCTCTGCCCACCCACTGGCTCTTTGTAGACTCATTGAAATGGGCACGAAAGTATAGAAGAGATTTGCCGCGACACGCCCTTCAATATTTACGGCAAATGTACGGCATCCAGCCGAACCAAGCCCACCGTGCGCTCAATGACGTTATGATGCTTCATCAGATATTTCAAATAATGACAGACGACTTGACGTGCGAGCAAATTATCTCTCTGATAGGAAAAACCTCCATGAATGAAGAAGCAAAGAAACCTGTGGCTGCAAAATCACAAGAGGCACTTTCGCTCTTCGCATGAGTAACTATGATTCTTGATATCGCCTTTTCTCCCTGCCCAAACGACACGTTCTTATTTGACGCATGGGTGCATAAAAAAATTGCAAGCCCTCTGATAGCAGTGCCTACACTTGCCGACATTCAGCAGCTCAATAGCTGGGCAAGTCAAGGCCGCTTTTCAATTACAAAACTTTCTGCCTTTTGCTTTGGACAAAATACCCATCTCTACCAACTGCTTCCTGTAGGGGCTGTGATCAGCTATGTAGGGCCAAAGGTAATTTCTGCATCGCTGAACTCTGCAGCTGAATTGTCTGGCAAGCGTATTGCAATACCTGGAAGAGATACCACTGCCTACCTTCTGTTCCAACTGCTTTTTGGATCTGATCATGAAGCAATCTGCTGCCCATACGAACAGATCCTTCCA
>CAYOTQ010000190.1:0-4164 GCA_964406915.1 uncultured bacterium | reverse complement strand
TAGGTCAAACTCCCGAAGCACAGATGCAAGTAGCACAGCTCTTGCCGCAATTTATGCAAAAGCAAGAAGATCCTCTATCTAACTTATTTAAGATGGATCTTGGCGGTGCGACTAAGCAAAAGGTCGAGACTAAAAAAGCAGTTACGAAAAAAACGACAACGAAATTGCCAGCGAAGTTACCGACAAAGCTTCCACCTAAAGTTGCAGCTCCAGTAGCACAGCCAACTCCTACTCCTCCAGTTGCAGTAGCTCCGATGCCTTTACCTGAAATACCAAGTGTCGAGAGCACTTTCAAAATGCCCGACGCTCTAATAAACATAGCTGATAAGCAGTTCACGAATCCTGAAACCGAAGTACCTTGGTATCGCTCACTTTATGAAGACTACCCAAATGCCGAGCTTGCTATGAAGCAATTTGCTCAAATGCAGCCGCCATCAATGAAGGCACAAAGAGAACAGCTCGCAGAGCTACAAAAAATGATTATGGGACAAAAGGCTCCGATCCCAAAAGAGAATATCGCGTGGCTTATGGGCTTAAGTGACATACTCACTGACTCAGATACACTCTCAAAATACAAAACTCCAGAGATGCTTAAGTATGAGCAAGGGCAAGCTAAGATCAAGAACATTGGCGAATTGTCCAAACTTCAAGGCGATCTCACAAAAGAAGAGCGCGAGCTGCTTGAGACGCAAAACTTAATTGAGCTTAAGGCACGTCTTGGCTTTGGTGGTATGGGACAAAAAGGAGATGCCGCTGAAGCAAAAGAGCAAGGTCTAATGACTCGTCAGCAAAAAGAGCACGAATTCCAGTTAGAAAAACAAGCGCGTGAACTTGAGAACAGACTTAAACTTCGCCAAATGATAAATGCCGCAAAAGCCGCAAAAGGACCAGCCCGTAACAAGGCGACTGAAATTCTTGAGAAAGAATTCATCACGAAATACTACGGCGCTTGGAAACTTGGTGGAAAGTACGGCGGGTATTTAAAGAACATCAATAACCTAAAAGGCTCGATTGCTACAATTCGAGCTAACTCTGATAAATTTGGTTTAGATCGCTACCGAATGGTGCCCTCTGGGATGTTAGATAAGGTTATGCCAAAAGAGCTTATCGCAGCAAAGAAACGGGCCATTGATGCTATTGCCTCGACAATCAAGCAGCGTGGTGTTGACTCGCAATTCGCAGCAAAAGAAGCAGAGCAAATTTGGTCACGAGCGTTTGATCCTGTATTGTCGGCTGAAGAAAACGCATCAAACCTAGAGCAAGAAATGAAAATGCTTGAGGTAGAAAATGATGAAATCAATCGAACTGGTAAATACTTTGAGGAGCATGGACTAAGCCTACAAGGATTTGCTGGAAGTGCTGAGAGTTATGGAGAGGCAGCTCCTAAGCAGAAAGCAGCTCCCGCAGCCGCTCCTAGCGCAGCTCCTAAAGGTGGGGATGCGAAGATGAATCGAATTATGGAGCTTCTCTCGAAAGGTAAGAAGTAATGGGATTATCAGGCGCAGAAATTGATGAACTTCACGGCCTTGCTAAAGAAGCACTTCCTAACTTATCAGAAGACGAGCAAAAAGAACTCACGGGCTTGATTAACGAAATCGCTCCGATGAAAGTAGAACAGCAAGAAGTTATCGACGCTTCTCATCCCGAACTTGGTGGTATGAAAGGCTTCGGGGTTCGAGCTTTATATAAAAATCTTGGCGAACAAGGACTCGGATACCTAGAAAAACAATATCCAAATCTTCAGTGGAACGTGATCGACGGGGAACCTGTAGTTAGAACTCCGGGCGAAGGGAACAAATGGTACAAGCTTGATCCCTCAACTCTTGAGGCTTCTGATATTACAGATATTGCTTACGACATACCAGCGGGGGCTGCGCAAGGAGCTGCAACTGCGGCAGCTGGACTTGCTGGAGGAGCTGCAACTCTCCCCGCTGGAGGTATTGGGGCCATCCCAGCAGCAATGGCAGCAAGCGGGGCGCTGGGAGCGGGTATGGAAACTATTCGCCAATATCTAGGCACAGGAGTACAAGAAGCTGGAGAAGCTTTAGGCTTAGATATAACTAAAGGTCTTAGATCAAAGCCAGGAATCTCTGAGCCGGGACACGTAGCTCTTGCGGGTGGTATTGGAGCAATTTTACCGGGCGGCATAGGTACGGGAGCTGCAAAAGGACAAATCGCGAAGATGGCTCTGAAGAGAGGACTTTCTGAAGAGGCTTTGAAAAAATCTCAGAGTGGTATTCTAAGAAAAAAAGTGGCTCCGTTTTTGGGATCAAAGTTTGGTACTAAGCCTCGTGCTTTGATAGATGCCGCAAAAGAAAAACTCTCAACCATCATAGAGCCAGATGGAGCATTGGCTGAAGTCCCGGCTAAAGTACAACAGCTTCAAAGTACAGTAACGGAAGCAGTTAGAGGCGCTAGGAAAATTTTCGGAGAAAAAATAGGGGCTATGCACAAAGCTGCAAGCGAGCAAATAGGAAGTTTTTCTCCTGAAGGAGCAAAAATTATCAGAACACAGGAAATTATCGCTCCTCTAACAAAGCTAAAAGAGGAACTTCAAACGCTTGCAAAAACTCCAGAGAATGAAGCGACAATTAAAGAAATTGATGGAGTCATAAATTCAATTTTCACAGTGGCAAAAGAGGGTGAAGAAGACGTAGCTCCAGAGATGTTCAAAAAAGTCGATAAAATGCTTGGACTCGAAGAAGCGCCAAAAATCGAATACGAGCTGCCAGAATCAATCACAATCGAAGATGCGTGGAACTCTTACCACCAACTAAAGGGTAAAGCACAGGGCTTCGGTGGTAACTTAGAAAAGTCAGGAACAATGCAAGGGACAGTCGGCAAAGCTCCAACTGTCGTAGACGATCGTATCGCTGGAGCTGCACACGAAGCTAGAGAAAATATCAAGCAAGCGATGGAACAAAAAATTGGACAGGCCGCCGAAGAAGAGGCTTTGTACGAGTTAAATAGTACAGTAGCAAACGCGATACGAAATAAAAACAGCCCTGCCTACCAAGGCGATCCGTCGATTGTAAAAAGTATGCTCTTATTCGATGAGCCTGGAACAGAAGGCATGACGCTTGCTCAAAAAGAGATGGCATACGTTAAAAAACGGGCGCAGCAAAAAATTGAAGAATACAGAGTTCTAAATAGCCAATTTTCCGATGTCGCAAAACTTGCCTCTGAATTTCAAGCTTCTACTAAAGATCCGGCAAAAATGTATAGCCTTTTACAAAGAGCGCAAAAAAATCCTGTACTCGCAGCTCGTCTTCAAGACCTATCTAAGAGATCAGGAATTGACTTAAAAAAAGAAACTGTAGCAATAAAGGCTATGGAGACGTTTGGTGCTAAAACGCCACAGCAAGAAGCTATGGAGACAGTGACTCCGTTTACTCATGCGATGCGAGCTACGGCTGGAGGAGCCATCTCAGGGGCACTTGGCGGTCTTGCTGCGTTTGGTACGGGAATCCCGATTTCTCCGTACTTTGTCGGTATGGCTACGGGAACACTTGGTGGGCTAGCTACATACCCCCCGGCTTTACGTAGATATATGCAAATGGGTAGATTTGGCGCTGAGACAATCATGCCAGGAATTCAGACGCCCGTTGGACAAATGCGCTATACTCCGTGGTTAATGAAAGATTTAGCTGAACAACAAACTTTCCCAAAGAAAAAAGAAAGTTCATATAAAAAAGAGGAGAAGAAGTAATGGCAAAAGCAGAATTAGCACAACCAGTAGAAACACAAAAAGAGAAAAAGGAATACGGCAAGTACGACAAATGGGAAGTAGAAAATTGGGCGCGTACTTTGAAAGAAGCCGAGCTAATCAAGCAAGATCCTGAGAAAGTGAAATTTGCCAAAATGTGTATGTCGAAAGAAGCTGAAGCTACAGAGAAAGCGATCTCAAGCCTTGATGATCTAAAGGCGCTTCGCAAGTCAAAAATGGAAGCTCCAGAAGAACCAGACGAATATACAGAAGATGACTCTGAGTGATTGGATAATTTCACTTAGCGGCGCGGCTATTGCTATAATTATGGCAGTAGCCGGATTCTTTATTCAGAAATGGATTCACGCCGTAGATGAAACGCTCAAAGAACACAGCAACGACATCAAATCAGTCACCGCACAAGTTAGTGCACTCAAATCGCGACAAGATACTCAGGC
>CAYOTQ010000189.1:0-4206 GCA_964406915.1 uncultured bacterium | reverse complement strand
GAGCCTGTATGCTGCGGGAAAGCGCTTCTGGCAGCTTTATGAGCTTTTCAAAATCTGTAAGAGAAGGAGTAGATTTTTCTGGAAGGAGAGCAGGCATCTGAGGAGGCGTAGGAGGCAAAGACCTTTCTGCAACCTCTTCTATTTTTTTCACTCTCTGGTTTTCCTCTTTGTCTTCTTCTATGGGCCCAGCGGTGAATTTCCATGAATGCAGGGCCTTTCCGACAGATGGGATAAAGTCCTGAAATATGCGTTCGTAGAGGGCTCTTATGGGAGTGATACAGACGCATTGAGAAACCATGTAGATCCAGTTGCTGACGGTATCAACGATCCTTTGGATGCAGCACATATACGACCTCCTGCATTGGCTATATAGTGCAGATGATAGTGTATATGACTATTTTCAGGTTGTCAAAAAAGCAGTCAGAGTTCTATTTTTTCTGTCTACGAGATACGACGATGCAACCAATTGACACCTCCCTCTCCCATTTATTGGCAATGCCTGAAGAAATTATTGCAGGCGTCTGTACTTGGACCGCCCCTCTTGATTGGCTTGTCTTTTTAAGGACATGTCACACCGCACAGCTCTTTTTTGCTCATATCGCCTATGATCCTCAAAAGCTTAGCCATGTTATTTCGAAGGCTCTTAAGCATGGAAAAGTCGACAGACTTTTCGCCTGCTTTTCTACTACATCCCTGCAGACACAGGTCGATCTGCGGCTTTTGCAATGGAACACCTCGGTCAAGGCGAGCATTTCGATGATATGGCCGAAGTATAAATTTTCCCTTCAGTCGCTAAGTCTACACAGCCTTGGAATTCCTGTAGAGAGCCTCAACACAGTTTTGGCCCTTGCGCCACAGTTGAAAAGCATGCAGATCATCAGCTGTTCGTGTCTCATGAATGACGAAGGACCTTCCATCAAGTGGCCTCAATCGCTAGAACACTTGACGGTCTATCATTCAAGGATTGAACCACTCTTCTTTATCCAGCATGTATTTACAAGTTGTCCTCAGCTGAAAAGTCTTACAGTTTCAACTATCGCCAGGCGTATCGTCGGGATGGAGGAGAATATGTGGCGCCCTCCGGCATCATTGGAGAAATTTCGGCTCAGGGGGATTTCCATAGCGCGTGATATTGCAGAGGATATTATGCAGCGTTTTGGATCGCTCAAATCGCTTTGTATTAATGAGATGAATTTTCTTTTTCCTCGACTGCCTGTAAGGCCTGCCGTTCCAACGATTCCTACAACCCTTACTGTACTAGACGTGTCTCGGACAGATATGTCTCATACTCTTTTGCAAGAATGTTTCAAGCATTGTGTCCAGCTCAGGGAGCTGCACATTGGCAGATGCCCACGAATTACTGAAAGCCAATTTTTGACATTTACATGGCCGAAGACATTGCGTGTCCTTTGCGTCAATAGTACCAAGATTTCCTGCCGCGGCGTGAGTCATATTGCACGCTCTTTGCCGCAGCTTGCCATGCTGAACATAGATTCCTGCAGCGCAATTCAGAAGATGACGCCTTGGAGGATAACTGTAAATATAGGCATGTGTATGCCAAAAGGACTCAAAGTCCTCAACGCGCGCTTTTCGAAAATGACAAACCGCTTTTTATCAAAGGTGATTGAGCAGTGCTCACAACTTGAGGAGCTCGATGTAAGCGGCAGTCCGCGCATCACGAATGAGTGGCTCCGACATTGTAGATTTCCACAGAGCTTTAAACATCTGATTGTCCCAGATCATATCAAGGTCGATCACCCGACACAGTTCAAAATCTCTGGTGGACAACAATCCTAGAGCTCACAATGATGTGTCTATGCAAGAAAATACCTATATCTTACGCATTTTACGAGGCCATCCAGGCGCGCAATATTGGCAAGAATTTGAGCTTGTGCGTAAGGTAGGGGCCAACATCATAACCGCGCTGCTCGACATCCAGCGTTCGCCCATCACTCGTTCGGGTGAAAAGACAACTCCTGTAGTCTGGGAATCTGGCTGTCTTGAGGAAGTGTGCGGCTCTTGTTCAATGCTCATCAATGGCAAGCCTCGGCAAGCTTGCACAGCGCTTATTGAGAATTTACTCAAAGAGACTTCTGGAAATGAAATTGCTAATGAAATTACCTTGGCTCCTTTTACAAAATTTCCGCTGATAAGAGATCTCATTGTCGATCGCTCTCGGATGTTTGAAAATCTGAAGAAAGTATCTGCCTGGGTAGAAGTCGATAGCAGTCATGACCGCGGCTTTGGGCCAAAGATTAGCCAGCAAAAGCAGGAGATCATGTACCAGCTCTCCACTTGTATGACATGCGGCTGTTGTGTGGAGGGCTGTCCTCAAGTAAATGCCCACTCTTCTTTTATGGGGCCGGCTCTTCTTGCCCAGGTGCGTCTCTTTAATATTCATCCCGTCGCTGCAATGAAAAAAGCCGATCGTATCCATCAGGTGATGGGAGAAGAAGGCATCAGCGGCTGCGGCAATGCGCAAAATTGCCAGCGCGTCTGTCCAAAAAAACTTCCACTTACAGATACCATTGCGAGCATAGGCCGAGATGCCACTGAAAGGGCAGTGAAAGATCTATTCAGCCTACCAGATAGAGACACAGACCATGCGTAAACTTATTTTCTGGATCGCTCTTTCAAAAATACTCATTATCATCGCTTGCCTCTTTTCTGGGGTGGGCCTCATGCCTGATGAGGCACAGTACTGGACATGGAGTAAAGAGCTTTCTTATGGCTATTATAGCAAGCCCTGCGGCATTGCCTGGCAGATTGCCAGCGGCTGCTGCCTCTTTGGAGACACTGAATTTGGCGTGCGTTTTGCCGGTATTGTACTCTCTTTTTTCCTCTCTTGCGGCCTCTTTTTATTAGCCTTGCGATCTGGCCTTGATGAGCGCCAAGCCTTTTGGAGCAGCATCGCCTTTTCTTTTTGTCCTCTAGGCTTTTTATCTGGTTTTTTAGCAACGACCGATTGCGGCTATGTGCTGGCGTGGACAGTGGCCTGCTACTTCTTTATGCAGGGCCGGTTTCTTCACCTTGGCATCTGTATAGCCATTGGCGCTCTTTGGAAATGGCCTATTTATGCTGTATGGATACCGGTACTTCTCTTTCATCGACGGCTGTCAAAACAGTTGCTTCAAGGCCTTGGAATTTCCCTTCTTGGGCTAGTGCCTACCCTCTTGTGGAATATGCAGCACGACTTTTCTACCTTCCAGCATGTTGCTGCAAGTATGAATCTGCTAGCCCCCGCAAGCGAAGAAAGAGGCTCTAATCCCCTAGATTTTATTGGCGCACAAATTGCCCTTGTCTCTCCCGTGCTATTTATGCTTCTTGTCTATTCCTTTATTCGCTCTGAAAAAAAGAGCTGGCAGCTGCAATTTTGCTTTTGGACGACGCTTCTATTTTTGCTTGTCGTCTTTGGAATTTCCTGTGTAAAGAAAGTGCAAGGCAACTGGGCGGTAGCTGCCTATCCCACAGCTTTTGTCTTGCTCGGACTTCTCAATAGCAAACGATGGCTTATAGGGGGTATTTCTGTCTCTCTTGTATTGCTGACAGGCCTCTTTGTCTTTCCAGGCATACGGCAAAATCCACTGCGGCAAGGTCTTGGTTGGAGGCATATAGTGCCTCTGCTGCTCTCTGTTGGCTACAAACCGTCCGAGCAGTTTTTATTTTCTGATCGCTATCAATGGACAAGTATTGTCTCCTTTTATGGTCCAGAGCAAAAGAGGGCCTTTTTTTTGAACGTGAAGCAGCTTCGGAAGAATCAATTTGACTACTGGCCTTCCATGAAGGAGTGTTGTGTGGGCAAAGATGGCTGGTATGTTTCATTTGTAGACGATAAGGAAAAAGCTGTATGGGCTACAAGAAATGCAAAAACTACTCTTTCAGCCTATTTTCGCCGAGTTGTGCAGATGGCTCCTCAGCAACTTGCAGGAACATCCAAATTTATGGTACTTCTGAAGTGTCAAGGATATAAGGGAGCTCTTCCTCCGGCTTCTACGAAATATTGACATAGTTCACAGATTGGCGATGCGGCTGTGCAAGAGCACCTGCAGGTTCATGTATATCACATACATGCACACAAAACCGTTTGCCAAGTTCTTGCAAAATCTTGCTTGTAAAGACTTCTTGTGAGGGGAAAAGAGTCTTCAGGGTTGTCAAAAAGTCTACATGACTTCTTTGTTCTCGATAGACTGGCATCTTGGCCGGCAT
>CAYOTQ010000188.1:0-4266 GCA_964406915.1 uncultured bacterium | reverse complement strand
CCTCTTGCTTGGCAATGTGGAGCAGCTGCTCAATAAACAGTGTGCCAAGGCCTTTGCCATGGAAGGCATCAGCGATCAACAGTTTGAGATCGGCAGTCTTGTGATCAGGAAGGCGGATGAGCCTGGACACACCCATAAATTCCCCTTTCTCAGACTCGGCAACCAAGCCTATCTGCTGGTCAAAGTCGCTGGAGCAGATTCGGATAAGCCGACTATGGGCGGTGCGCTCGGCAAGAGATTTGAATTCAAAATAGCGCTGGCGAACGCTTTGCTCAGAGAGAATTTTATGGAAGGCGGCTAATCGCGGCTCATCTTCCGGCCTGATCGGCCTGATAGTCAGGGGAGTGCCCTCTTTGAGCTGCCTTCTGGTGCTATAGTGGCTTGGATAAGGTCGTATGGCAAGGTGTGGGAGTTCTTTTGCTGTAAGTCCAGGATCATGTAACACAATTCGCGCATCGAGAGCAATAAGCATTTCTGAGGAGGCAATGACTGGATTGATATCGCACTCTTTGATCCAAGGCTCGTTGGCTACCATCATAGAAAAGGAGACGAGCAGGGAGCGTAATTTTTCCTGGCAGACCGCTTTTTTGCCTCGTACTCCCTGCAGGGCATGAAAGATCTTGGTTTTTGCCATCAGCTGTTGGGCTAGTGTGTCGTTGAGTGGGGGCAGCGCCAGAGCATGATCTCGAAACACCTCTACTAACGTTCCGCCAGCCCCAAAAAGCAAAACTGGACCAAACTGTGGATCGCACATCGACCCCAGAATCACCTCAAAGCCATCTGTTTTGATCATGGGCTGCACTGTTACGCCTTGAAAGTCTTCTTTTGGACAGGCGTGTGCAATTTGGGCATAGGCATCTCGTACGGCCTCATCAGAGGCGAGGTTCAATTTTACGCCGCCGACATCAGTTTTGTGGGTAATTGTATAGGAGTGAAGTTTGCAGACCACAGGAAAGCCTATCTGCTTTGCCATAGCGACAGCTTCATCTGCACTCGTTGCAAGTAATGTGGGGACTGTGGGAATGCCATAGCTGTGTAGCAGCGCTTTTGACTCAAATTCTGATAAAATAGAGCGTTTTTCATTTCTTGCAGCATTGATAATCTGAGCAGACACGCGTCTATCGATTGTACCTTCGTCTACGAGAAGTGATGGGGTTTGATAGAGCTGCGACAGAGTCTCTTTGTATTTCCACATCATCGCAAAGCTCCAGGCGGCATCATCTGGATATTCAAATGTTGGAATTTGGGCGCTATGCAACACTTCGACGCCTCCTTGCACAAAGGCTCCTCCCATCCAGCTTGCGAGTATAGGCTTTTTGTTGTTGGTAGCATAGCCCTTCAAGGCATCGGCAGTCCCTATTGGGTCTGTCATGTCTTGTGGAGAGAGGATGACAAGCACGCCATCAGATGCTGGATCTTGCGAGACGATCTCTACTGCTTGCGCATAGGTCTCTGCTTTGGCATCTCCCAGAATGTCAATCGGGTTTGAATGGCTCCATGCTGAGGGTAAAAACTTATTCAACGCCTCTTTTGTGGAGGGAGTGAGAGGTGGAATTTGAGCTCCATTCAAAATGGCCGCATCGGTAGCCAGTACGGCAGGGCCTCCGGCATTTGTCACGATATGAAGGCGCGGGCCTTTTGGAAGAGGTTGTTTGCCGAGAGTACGTGACATATAAAACAGCTCAGAGATCGAGTTGACACGAAGAACACCTACACGTTCGAGAGCAGCGTCAAAGACTTCGTCGCTTCCTGTGAGCGATCCTGTATGGGAGGCGGCTGCCAGAGCCGCTTCTTGAGATCTTCCGGGTTTGATAATAATAATTGGTTTGTCAAGAGCTGTCTCTTTTGCTGCACTCAAGAACTCTCGTGCATTGCCGACAGTTTCCATATAGATCAAAATGCTGCTGGTGTTTGGGTCGTTGCCAAAGTAGCGAATGAGGTCTGCCCAGCCCACATCGATCATAGAGCCAATAGAGACAAAGGCACTAAAGCCGACGCGCTCTGTCAAGCTCCAGTCAAGCACGGCTGTGCACATAGCTCCTGATTGGCTAATAAAGGCAAGCTTTCCTCCCGTGGGCAGTGTCTCTTTGGCAAAGCTGGCATTGAGGCCAATGAGAGGATTCATCAATCCTAGGCAGTTTGGGCCAATAATTCGCAGAGGGCTTGTTTTCTGTATTTCTAAAATTTGCGCTTCAAGAGCTGCGCCTTCAGGGCCGCGTTCTTTGAATCCTGCAGAGATGATAATCGCCGCTTTTACACCTTCTTGCACGCAGGATTTGATTATTGCTGGCACTGAGGCTGCGGGTGTGATGATGATGGCAAGATCAACAGGGACTGGCACATCGCCTAGCGACTTATAGCAGAGGCGATTGAGGACGCTTTCGCGTTTGGGGTTGATTGGATAGACGCAGCCGGCAAATGAGGAGGCAAAAAGGTTGGTAAGGAGCGTTCTTCCGACACTGCCTATATCATCTTTGGCGCCGATAACAGCAATGTGCTGCGGGAGAAAAAAGGCATCCAGAGGGTTTGCATAGGTGGCAAGAAAATTTTGTGATGGGTCAGTAAACGAATGAGTGGGCATGCTAAACAGTCCTCTTTTGCCGGACCATGACAAAAAAGGAATTTAATTTCTAACTCATTTTGCTTGAATTTGACAAATATTTTCGTTAAAATGAGGGAGAGTGATCGGGGAGTCATCCCTGTAAGGAGTTAATATGAGTCGTGTATCATTGTCAGATCGTGCCCTGGGATTTGTTGTTGTCAACTGCGAAGGCGCTCCTGCATTTGTGCAGCAATATGTGCCAAGGGCTATGGCAATTATAATGCCGCTTTTGCATTTGCTAGATGTCTTGTATTACTGTGGTATGTATGTTACCTCGACTATCTCTAATCGTGTTTGCAAACAAATGAGTTCTGATGATCCACAGGTAACTCGTTATTGTAAGCTAGCCGAGCAGCATCTCGGAGCTGTATTTTCCTCTCTGCCAAGTACTATAGACGATCCAAAAAAAGGGCTGTGTCTTTTTGAACAAAAAATGGAGATGCCAGAAAGGGGCGTGACTTTTCGCCTCTTTCCAGGCTCTCGACTTGGGGATAATCTGTATTGCTATTTTAATGCGAAATGGATTGCCCATAAATATAATCTTCCAATTATCTTCAAACCGTTTCCGCATGCCAATGAACTGCATCTTTCTACGATTCAGACCTGTGTGCTTCCAGAGGACATGAGATGCATGCCTATCGGTGAAAAGTTCTCTTATGAAGAATTTGAGAAGAGGAAAGACGAAAATATCATTTGGGAAGTCCCATTTTTTGCATTTTTTGATGCCAAAATCAATTGGGCTGATGAACAATTTCGGGCTTCAATTTTAGAAGATCTTCAGCCTTTGAATACCCAACACATTCCACCTCTTGCAAAAGCAAGAAAAAATGTTGCATTGCATGTACGTACCGGAGGCTCTTTTGACTCTCCTTATGAAACATACTATAACCCTACAAAAATCCCTCCGAGAGAGTTTTTTGATGAAGCGTTGCTTATTGCCTTAAAAGAATGGAAGAACGAGCCGATGCATATCCAGATCTTCACAGATTCAACTACGCCTGCTGCAGAATTGCAGCGATTTAAAGAATTTGCTGAGAAGCATCATCCAAACGTTACTGTGGCGTGCCATGCTTGTGACGCAAACAATACAGATACAGAGAACTCGACAATTCAAGATATGATTGCAATGAGTCACTACGATGGGTTGATCAGGGCTGATTCTGGCCTCTCAAAGATGTCTTCGCTTATTGGCCAGCCTGTACTTGAGATTTCTCCCCCCGGGGCGCATAGCTATCATGTGAAGGGCAACAAGATCGTGCTGGATACCATAAAAATTGTTCGACGTGATAAAGACGATAATGGGCAGGTAAAAAAGACGGAGATGCAAGAGGAACAATTGGGTCTCTCTTTTGAATATCCGGGCAATCTAGATGCCTTTCATGAGTATCACATTCGCTGCATTGGCGCGAATAAGGTTTCCAAAGCGTAATTAATCGCCTTTCTGCTGGTAAATCAGTAAGGTGCCCTGGTCTCAGCAAGAGTCGCAAAAAATACGGCAATGTTCTAAGTCTCGTAGGGCCTGCTGATAAAGAGAAAAGTAACTGTCTGAGGGAGATGATCGATACTGGATCTGCTTTTGAAGGGAGTCAATCAGGGTTTTATTTTTAAAGGTGGAGGAGAAAGCCTCTATGTCTTGTAAAAGCTGCGACTTTTTCTGAGAGATT
>CAYOTQ010000187.1:0-4300 GCA_964406915.1 uncultured bacterium | reverse complement strand
AGTCCGGCTTATTTGAAAGCTCTAAACACTACTCAAAAGGCGCGTGTTCTTCAAGCTCTGAAAGAGAAGCAAGAGCTGACAGTGGAAGACCTTGCCGATCCGGAAATTATCGTAGAAAAGTTCAATGATCTTGCAAGAAAGGAAAAGCAAGATTTGGCAAGACTTAGCGTATCTGAGTTCTCAGAGCTTTCTGAGCGTGAACAGAAAGACATTGTCTATGCCAATATTCTCTCTGAGGAATACCGTAGAGCCCATTATGCCGACTTGCCAAAAGCAGAGGCTCTTATTCAGCAGGTCAAAGACTACTGGAAGAGCCAAAGCCAAGGACTCAACAGCGAGGAGCTAAAAGAGCTTCTCAAGTTCTCAGCAACGATGAAGGGTTTTGAAAAAAATGTGTTGACGCCTGAAAAGTTAAAGCTAATGGGTCATGCAAAAGAGATCCACCTATTAGATATTCTTGAAGAGCGCGGTAAATTGCGAGGGCTTAAAGAGCATGAGCAGAGGCTGCTGCAGTCACTGCGAATGGAAAGTCCTTCCAGAGCCATACAAGGACTTCAAGAAAAAGCAAGAGGCTTGCTTGTAGCAGTCTTTAACACTCGGCTAGCACCCTTCCAACGAGATTTCTTTGCAGATATTACCCTACTTGAACTGCAGGAATTTACTGCGAAAGAAAAAGGGGAGCTTCTTGAAGCAGTTTTAGGTGATGCTGCTTTGACAAATAGCCCTGACGACGCCGATCTTCTCAACATGTTTAACAGGCTGTCAATTGCGAAGAAAGCTGATTTTCGACAAAAGCTCAAGACAAACAGAGAGACTCTGGATGAGCTGAAGAAAGAGCTTGAAATAGAGATGCAAAACGAACTCAGGCTGAAGCGAAGGCTCACCCGATCCAGAGAAAAAGCTCTTGCTCAAGCAGAAAGGCCGATGAGTGAAAAACAACGGCAAGCTAACGCCCTTGAAATTCATAATTTGGACCAACAAATTATAGAATGCACAAATAACCTGGAAAGCTATAACAGACGCAAAGAGGTTTTGACACAAAGTGAGCCTGCTATAGAGCCTGTTGAGCCCGCCTCAACAGAGATCCAAACTGAAGTCTTAGAAATTGCCACCTCTTTATTCTCAGAAGAGACAATAGAGGGAGCTGAGGAGGCGATGCTTGAGCAGACAGTACGGGTCCAGCTGGAGCCATTCAAGACCGCTCCAAGAGAGGTAGTAGAAAGCTATTATAGCTATTGCGAAAAACAGGCAATAGAGCTTCCAGGCATAGAGCAGCCCCTATTGCAGACACAGATGGCGATTATCAAAGAGATGCGGCCAGAGATACAGCAAGAACCTAAGGTGGTAGAAGAAGTAGCGCCACAGCCAGAGGTCGCTCCTCCACCGCCTGCGGCCAAAGACACAATAACAACTCCGGATTCTGCAAGTCCTGCGCCATCAAAGAGTGCATTAAAGAGTGCATTTACCAGATTCTTCTCTACTTTATTTGCACCTATCAGAACGGTTTTCTCTGCGATAGGAAGCTGGTTTGCAAACTTGTTTAGAAGTTAAAGGCGCTTCTATAAGGCTCTATTCTTGCGATTGTTCATCTTGCGCCTGCTCTGCTTCTTTGCGAGAGAAGAATTGCGGCGCATATTCTTGCGCGGCTGCTGCTGCATCTTTTCTTCTCATTTCACTGTATGTTTGATAGTCGCGTAGGCAGAGAAATCCAACCTCTTTTGTTTTGTGAAACTTCGGGCTCTCTATAGTGCCACAATATTGACAAAAGGGATTGGCTCTAATAGCTGCCTCTGCCACTTTTGCTTGCTTATCTTGTTGTCGTTGAAGTGCAAGATCACTTCTTTCTGCCTCCTCTCTGGAAAAATACTTCGGTGCAAATTTTATCTTGGCTATCTCTGGGCTGTTATTTCTTTTCTGCCACCCGTAAGCTTGGTAGTGATTTTTGCAAAGATATCCAACTTCTTGTGTTTTGTGAAATTTTGGACTCTCCAATTCACCGCAGTATTGACAAAAAGGACGTTCTCTAAAAATCAGATCTTGGCTTTTTATAGCCAGGCGCCTCTGCTGTTCCTTTTGTGCCTCCTTCAGGTCAAACAGATGTGATCTGTATTGTTCATTTGCTTTTTCTGGATTGGTTGCCAACATCTTATTATAGCTAGAATAATCGTTGTCGCAGAGGTTTCCATTATCAGGGCCATTCCTCCACCTAACCGTCTCTTGAGTTCCGCATACTTGGCAGAAGCGTACTTCATCAACAAAGCTGTCATCTACACTCATCAGGTCCTCTTCCAGGACGACTTGCATGATATCGCTTTGATGAGGAGGCCGTTCTGGGGAGGGAGCGGGAGGAAAGAAGGCGCCTAGCTCAGGATAGCCGCGCTCTTGCCGCGCGAACTCATTCCAGGACTTCTCAGCACTCTGTAGTGCATACTCATAGTAAGGACTACTATTCATATATGCTCCTAAGTTTTATATAAATACGAGAGATGTTTATATAGAAACTACAGGTAGTATAGATGTATTTACGATTTATGTGCAAATAGTAAGGAGCGGCATTCTATCAACAAATTCACTAACGTAGCGGCGGGAGTGCGAAGCTGAGGATCTTTTCTCAGAAGGCTCAAGACTATCTGCGTGATGCGGTCTTGTGGTTCGGAGAGTTTCTTTTCTACACTTGCGTCAACAATTATTTCAAAGTTCTTTAGTGCGACAGGAGTCAATGCATGCTCATGATCTGGCAGTGAATTTTGCAGAGGTTCCACCCAAGGAGGGTGGGCTTGAAAAAATAGATTATGCAACAGACACCCAAGTGCCCATAGTTCTACCTGCGCCCAGTTGATTTTCGAAAGATCCTGGCTCTTCACCAGTTCAAGAGGCGTATACTTTAACACTCCATACTTGTGGTTGAAAAAAGGAGGTGACTTGTGAATAGATGTTTGCGGACGTGTATAGCCAAAGTCTATCAACTTGGCAGAGACAGTGCCGTCTGGAAGCTGGTGACAGATGATATTCGTATTTTTTATATCTCCGTGGATACATCCCATTTCATGGATAGAAGCTACGCCAGAAGCGATCTGAATTGCCACGTTAAGTTTTTGTGCAGGTGTAAGCTGTATGTCGTTGAGTGTTTTATCGCCAAGAGGCATGATGGCATAGATTTTTGTCTCTTCAAAGGACTGACGAGGTCCACTAAACTTCCAGAAGGCTGTAAGCGGGCAAATACCAGGCTTGCCGGAGAGCTTCTTTTGAGTATACATTTCATCCAGATACTCTCTTTCTTCTTGTTGGGACCAAAATGGCTTGTTGACTGTACATGCCGCCAACTTAGGAGAAGCTGTCTTATCGTCGGGAATGCTCAAGCAGACGTGGAACGATTTGAAGCTAGAACTGTTTTCCGAGGTCGTCGTGATCTTTTTTGTCAAAAGTACATGAGTGTGCTTACTTTCGTTGTCAAAAATGAACGTATGCGAGACCTGTTGTAGATGTACTGTGGCGACTTTTTGAAGAGCTGGAAGGCGCAGTTCTATGCAGAAAGCAAATCGCAGAAGATATCGCAGTTCGATTTTTTGTTGGAGGTGGAGCTGAAATTGTGTCAGCTGCATATAACGAGCAACAATAGCCTTTGCTTTTTCTGAAGACAGTCTTGTGAGAAGGTTGATGATTTTTGTAAGCAGAGCTGGTGTTGCTGTTGGCTGAAATAAATCTATGAACCATCCTGGGCAGCTGTCTGAAGAGTCCACAAAACTTGCAATCAGATACAAGCTTTGTTCATCAGATATCTCCTTTGACAAAAGAAGGTCTGGCAAGCTCTGTGCAAGGATGCAAGTGAGGGTTGCTTGGGTTGGATTTTTGAGAAACGTACTCAGTCCTTGCTCAACAGTAGGTGTTATCTGTGTTGTGAGTCTCTGCATCATCTGATACGCAGTCAATGCGTTATTTGACGATTGATAGCAGCGAGAGAAGAGAAGAAAGTGGGGATTTGAGGCGTTTTTGTCATGAGGGGTGCGGACGCAACTGTTGATTTCTTTCACCACGCATTCTACCGTCTCCTTCGATATAGAAGCATTTTGAAAAAAGTCGGCCATCCACGGGTGCGTAGGGTCTATCAGAGCGCACAAAGAGAACCAATATGGCAGAAGACCTGTTCTGGGCGCTGCTATACACTCGTACAGTAGCTGCCGGATAAAAAGCTGCTTGGCTTCTAAGAAATTTTCAAGGCACTGTCCATAGTCTGTATGAGTGGCAAGTCCGTTTGCTAGCTTGCGGAGATTGTCAGAGTTTGGTGTGCTTCTGTAGTTAT
>CAYOTQ010000186.1:1765-4338 GCA_964406915.1 uncultured bacterium | reverse complement strand
CCGATAGTGTCCGTCTCTACATGCTCAGCAGCCCTGTCGTAAATGCTGAAGATCTCTGTTTTTCAGAAAGTGGTGTGGAATTGGTGCTGCGCCAGGTGTTGATTCCTCTTTGGAATGCCTACAGCTTTTTTATTACTTACGCCAGGCTGTATCAATTCCGTCCAAACGCGGCTCAAACAGCAACTCCAAAAGCAGCAATTGATCGTTGGATCCTCTCTCTTCTGCAAAAGCTTATTCTTGATGTAGAGACTGGTATGGACAGATATGATCTGAGTCAGAGTGTCTTTCCTTTTGTGGAATTTATTGAGCAGCTCACTAACTGGTACATCCGCAGATCCCGCCGTCGCTTTTGGAGCGATGAAGCTTCACAAGATAGGCAGCAGGCATTTGAGACTCTCTATACAGTTCTGATGCAACTCAGCCGGGTGACTGCGCCCTTTATTCCCTTTATCAGCGAATCTCTCTATCAAAATTTACGTCAGGCGAGCGAGCCTCTGTCTGTTCATTTGACAGACTACCCAGAGTATCATCCAGAGTATCGAGATATTCATTTGGAACAGGCAATGCAAAAGGTCCAAGAAGCTGTCAGTCTGGGACACAGTTTGAGAAAGGAGTATCAGCTCAAAGTGCGCCAGCCTTTGAAAAAGGCCTATATTCTCTCTTCTAATAAAGATACATTGGCGCTTCTCCAGGAAGAGCGGGCCTTGATTGCTGATGAACTAAATGTGCAAGAGATAGAATTTAGCACGGATGAGGCGCAGTTTGTGACTCTGCAGGCAAAGCCCAATTTCCGAGTGCTCGGCAAAAAAATTGGCAAGCTCATGAAGAGTGCGCATCTGGCAATCCAGCAGCTATCACATCATGACCTACAGAGCCTGATGAATGGCCAGACGCTCTCTCTTGTGATAGAAGGTGAGACGGTGATGCTGTCGAAAGAAGAAGTAGAAGTAGAGCGTGTGGTCAAAGAAGGGATCGTGGCAGCCAATAGCCAAGAGATTACTGTTGGGTTGGATACGACCCTTACAGAGGAACTTATCCTACTTGGACTTGCCCGTGAGCTTGTCAATAAACTCAACTTGATGCGCAAAGAAAATGGGCTTGATATCTCTGATCGTATTTCCGTCACCCTTCATACAACCGATAAAGTACAGGAAAGTGTCGAACGCCATAAGGAATATATTGCCTCAGAGGTGCTCGCGCTTTCATTTGATTTTTCAGCATCGATCGCGCATAATGGACAGTCGATAGATATAAATGGCGAAAGAGCCGTTATCCTTCTAGAAAAGGTTCATAAAACATGAAGGAGCCTCGTTGGGCAGTGATTTTTGATTTTGATGGGGTGATTGTCGATACCGAACGACATCATGAGATCTGCTGGCAACAGGTGGCTGCAGAGCGCAATCAATCAATGACCCATAGTCAGTATGTAAGTGGTTTTGGTATTAAGAATGATCGATTTATTTCGGAAATTTTGGGCTGGTCGTATGACCCTGAAGAGATAGCCCAGATTGCCCGTCGTAAAGAGGCTATTTTTCAAGATCACGCGGCGACTGCTGTTATAGACCTCATTCCCGGTGTAGAGGCTTTTATTCACCAGCTCAGTGAACAGAATATTCCTTGTGCGATCGCCTCTTCTTCAATTTTAAAAAATATTGAATTGGTCCTTTCAAATACCACATTGAAAAATGCTTTTTCCTCCATCATTTCCAGTGAAGATGTTGTGCAGGGAAAACCACATCCAGAGGTATTTGTAAAGGCAGCTGAAAAGCTGGCTTTGCCACCTCAGCGATGTGTGGTGATTGAAGATGCTCTTCTTGGTGTAGAGGGGGCGGTGCGAGCGGGGACAAAAGTGGTGGCGATTACCACTACATTTGCAAAAGAAAAGTTTGAGTCATTGGAATTTTGTCCCGATTTAATTATAAATGGATTCCACAAGTGGATCTTTGCTGAAATTGAAAAATGGTTTTAAGGAATATGCAGTGGGTACTTATCATCATGGTAGTTTTCAGTATGCCTTGTGTGCATCTCAGGGCAGAAGCAGCTGTGCAGCCAGAAGTAAAGCCTGAGGCAAAACAAGCCGCTCAGCCGCTTATTATCGTGCTTCTAGGGCCTCCAGGGTCGGGTCGTGATGCTCTAGCAGTGAAGTTGTGTAACTCACTTTCTTTGCCATATGTCTCTTGTGCAGATCTGTTGCTAGACCATAGCGATGATGACTCTCAGCTTGGCCGCGAGACGCGCGAGTATCTGATGACAGGAGAGACAATTCCAGATGATCATATGCTCAGCTTGATTAAAGAGAGGGCCTCAAGACCAGATAGTGAACGAGGCTTTTTAATCGATGGCTTCCCACGCACATTTGAGCAGGCACAGGCTCTGCATGGACTATTTGGAAAAACCCATCGTTTCTTTATTGCCAATATCCGTGTCTCTGATGAATGGCTCATCTCTCACCATGAAAGTAGGCTGATATGCACAAAATGTGGCCGTGTCTATCATTTGCATCAATCTCCTCCACAAAACGAATCGGTCTGTGATTTTTGCGGCTTTGTTTTAATCCAGCGCGATGCCGACAG
>CAYOTQ010000186.1:0-1755 GCA_964406915.1 uncultured bacterium | reverse complement strand
AAAAAAACAGTGCGAGAGCTATCGTTTCCATGTCTTACCCCTTCTTACCTTCTATTCCCAGCAAAAAGTACTCAAAGAGGTAGACGGCAACTGTTCATTTGACCAAATTCTTGCAGAGATCAAAAATCTCATCGTATGTGAGCAAATCAGCAACTCGAAGTCTCCCTAAATCTTGCGCATAAGTACTCAAAATATCTCAACAGGCTCTGCACATGAAGATAGAATGTTTTCTTATTTCAAAAATTAGTTACAATGTGAAGCAATTGGGCAAATGTGCTATCTTTTTCGGGATAATAATAAGTTAATCAGGTGATAGAATATGACTGTACTATCAAAACTATATCCTACTGAACTCCCAGTAATTGAAAATCTTCTCCCATCACGGGCAACTTGTATGAGAGCGGCATGGTCCCGCAGTTCACTGTGGTTTGAAAAGGTCAGAAAATATGCCGATGAGCAGATTGCAAAATTCAATGCAGAGCCATTTCATCAAGTAGAAAGATGTTCACTCTCGATGAATGACGGATGCACCCTCCGCGGGGTCCAATTTCGTCATTCAGAATTTTCCGGTCATATGATTATTTTTGGAGGTACCGGTCAGTACTGTGAAGAGGCAGACTATATGCAAAGAGCATGGCGGTATCACCAGAAATTGCAACGCAATGTCTTGATTTTTGACTATCGAGGTACTGATAAAGAGCATGATTCTGATCCAACTGAAGATGTCTTTATTCAAGATGGCAAGCAGCTCGTAAAAAATCTACGGCAGCAGAATGGATCATCCGATACTCCGATTGCGCTTTATGGCAACTCGTTTGGCGGTAGTTTGGCGATCCTTGTGGCAGCTTCCTTGGCTAAAGAGAATATCGTTGTCGATGTGGTGAGCGAGCGATCCTTCCGTAATTTGCCAGCAGTAGTCAGGTCTTGGTGTCCGGGAGTGGGACATCTTTTTGCTGCCTTTCTTCAACATTATAATTTGGTATTTGATGCCGAAGGAGCAATTGGACACTTGAAAGGAAGGGTCATTGTGATCTATCACCCGCAGGACTACTGTATTCATACCGCTAGTTCTCTCTGGAAGGCGCTTCAGGAAAAGGAGCAAAGCCAGTTGCAGCCTAGTCAAGTACAGTCTAGTCAAGTACAACCTAGTCAGTTGCAGCCTATCATCATCAAGATGGAGGATGATGGCAAACCATACACTTCCTTTGAGCATAACTATTGTCGACTCTTCCTTCATTTTGTGAGAGGGCATAGCCGCTTGCTCAATGACACAGAACTCCACCAGCTCTCAGGTCACCTGCAGGTAAAGGCTGAAAATGCATGAATGAAAAATATAAAAAACATTTTCTGAAAGCAGGAAGCCTTGCTAGCCAGGTAAGAGCCTTCGGAAAAGCTCTGATTGTGCCCGGAGCCTCATACAATGAGGTGATTCAAGCGATTGTAGATAAAATTCACACGCTTGATGCTGTCCCTGCATTCCCCCCACAGATTGCACTCAATGATGTGGCGGCACATTTCTTGCCTGCTCCTGGAGAAGATATCCGTTTTTCTGATCAGGTGGTGAAGCTCGATGTTGGCGTCTGTTATAAGGGTGCAATTGGAGATTGTGCGGTCACGATCGATCTGTCCGGCAAGCATCAGCGGCTGTTGGATGCGGCAGAAGCTGCCCTTGCGGCCGCCCAGTGGAGAATTCGTGTTGGACTGCCAATACGAGAAATAGGCAAAAACATTGAGCAATAGATCTCCTCTTTTGGT
>CAYOTQ010000185.1:0-4375 GCA_964406915.1 uncultured bacterium | reverse complement strand
TTCGCTCGTGTTGGAGTCTGCTTCGCTTGTTCTGGAATTTGCCTCGCTTTGTGTGAGATTTAATACTACGCTATTGACTACTTCAACAGTAGTTGCTGGGGTCTGCTGGGAAGAAGTTGGTAATTGACCTGTTGCAATGGCATCCAAAGCGAGAAGAACATGAGACGGAACGTTCTGAACAGTAAGGGGATCTACAACTATTTCACCCTCTTTCTTCTCCCGAAGATCCCACTCGCCATTTTCTAGACGCTCTGCTACACAGTTACCTCTGCCTATTATCACTTGTGTGCCAGATGGCGGCTGGCGAGTGTTCCAATGTTCTTCGTGGTAGTTAGCTTGGCTGTAGCCAGCTGGTACTTGTACTACATATGATGCCATAATTTCCTCCTTCGGTTAGAAACAACACCCCGATTCTATAAATCCTACGCACTTGCGTCAATTGTAATTTTTCTTAATCTTATATTCTTCTTAATCTTGTGTGAAAAAAATATTTAATTATGTATTATAATAGTTGAGCATTAATTGGTGTAATTATGAAAGATAAAGAAGTTAAAAAACCAACAAAACAAAAAACAACTCTTGCAGTGCATAAACGTTTTCAAACTGCAGAAGGAAAGAAACGACAGCTGACTCGCCAGGCCAAAGGAGAGAAAACGAAAGCTGCTTGAATTTTTTAGGGACGATCTCCTACTCTGAGAGTATATGCAGACATTTATCATCGATGCGATACCGGAGAGTACGAGACTAACTAAAGTGATACCAGATGGTAAACTCCGTCCCTTTGCCCCTTGCATGATTATCGTGCAAGCAAGGATGCTCTCAACCAGACTTGCCGGCAAAATACTCAAGCCAGTTTTAGGCAAGCCATTGCTTTACTACCTGATTGAACGTTTGCGCCGAGTGAGTCATATTCAGGGCATTTGCATCGCCACTTCAGTCAATCCTGCAGATGATGTTATTGTCGAATTTTGCAACCAGAACGCTATACACTGCATTCGGGGCAGCGAAGAGGACGTGCTTTGCCGCTACTACACCGCTGCACAGGCGTTTGGCGTCGAGACAGTTGTGCGCATCACTTCCGACTGTCCATTAATGGATCCAGAAATCATCCAAAAAGCGCTATATTGCTTCTGGGAGCATTCAGAGAGTATCGATTACCTCTCAAACACCATCGAACGCAGTTTTCCAAGAGGAATGTGTGTAGAGATTTTCCGCTTTGAGGCTTTGCGAGAGTCGTTTTTTAATGCTCTGCAACCATTTGAGCGTGAGCATGTTACGCAATATATCGTGCGTCATCCTGAAAAATTCCGGCTCGCTTCTTTTGTGCAGCGAAAAAATGAATCCCAATATCGGCTTACTGTAGACACTCAGGAGGATTTTGAGCTCATCAAGAGGCTGATTGAAGAGCTCTATCCAAAAAATTGTGAGTTTTCTCTAAGCGATATTGTTCGCACCCTAAAGCAACATCCAGAACTTGTAAAAATTAACGCTCACGTGGTGCAAAAAGAGATATGACAGCCCAGGTCCACACAGAATACGCGCGCAAAATTAACGAACACCGAGAACTTTTCATGCGGTGGCGGCTTGATCCAACGACACAAGAAATGTCGTTTCATACCCTCTCTTCAAGTCCTGAGTATTTTGTTAAATACTTCGATAAGTATTTTTACATCAAAGACTTAAGACCTTTTTTCCTTTGGGTAAATGGACATGCAGCGGCTTTTGTTGGCTTTGATCCCTACGTAAGTGCTGCAAAAGCGGCTGAAATTTCTATAGTTGTTGCTCCAGAAGATCGTGGGCAAGGGGTTGGCAAGAAGGCTCTCTTTGCGGCTTGTTCGCTTGCTACAGAACAGGGCTATGAGGAGCTATATGCAGAAATCAAACCGCATAATAGTGCTTCTTTGCGTCTTTTTGAAAATGCCGGCTTTGTCTTTGTGTCAGAAGTAATGCGTATGGTCGGCGAAAAACAAGTGCTGGCAAAACTGTTTAAAAAAGAGCTGCGGCCTTTAAAACAAGGCCGTTCTATATTTATTATAGCGGAAGCTGGCTCAAACTGGCGCATGGGCTCATATGAGCGCGATCTGAAAATGGCCAAAGCTCTTATTGAAGTAGCTGCACAAGCAGCTGTAGACGCTGTCAAATTTCAGACCTATCGACCCGAGACTATCTATGTGCCAAATGCAGGGCATAGTGACTATTTACGCAAATCGGGTATTGGAGAAGAGATGTCTGCCATCTTTTCAGACTTGGCAATGCCTTATGAAATGCTTGGGGAACTTGCCGCCTATTGTAATAAAATGGGTGTAGAATTTATGTCGACCCCCTTTTCGCCGCAGGACTTTGCCGCTGTAGATCCCTTTGTAAGACGACATAAGATTGCCTCGTATGAGATCCATCATCTCCGCTTACTTGAACTTGCTGCCAAAAGTAAAAAACCACTGATTTTATCTACCGGCGCCTCAGATATTGATGACATTGCGTGGGCCATTTCGTATTTTAAAATATGTGGCGGCCAAGAGCTCACACTGCTTCAATGCACGGCTCAATATCCCGCTGCAACAGAAGCTATGAACTTGCAAGCGAT
The DNA here is from genome assembly GCA_964406915.1 of uncultured bacterium. Lineage (GTDB taxonomy): Bacteria > Chlamydiota > Chlamydiia > Chlamydiales > FEN-1388 > CAYOTQ01. The sequence continues at coordinate 1,791 of CAYOTQ010000185.1, read as the reverse complement.
TGCCTGGATGCAGCAGGCTTTTGATCTGCCCATAGGGCTTTCCGATCATAGCCAAGACCCTCTTATCGCTCCTGTTGCTGCAGCGGCTCTTGGTGCCACAGTAATTGAAAAGCATTTTACTTTATCAAGACACTTGCCAGGCCCTGATCATGCTTTTGCAGTTACGCCAGAAGAATTAAAAAAGCTCGTAGAGGCTGTGCGTGTGGTGGAAAGCATGAGAGGGCAGGCAGTCAAACACATCCATAAAGAAGAAATTGAGCTCTACACTTTTGCAAAGAGGCGTATTCAAGCGATTGCCGATATTCAGAAAGGGGAATGTTTTCAGGAGGGCGTCAATATTGCAATTTTGCGTCCAGGAGCTCAGAAAGCGGGTGTATCGCCCATATTAATCGATGAGATTGTGGGAAAACAGGCTGTTCGAAGTATCGCTATTGGAGAAGGAGTGCAGCATGGAGACTGGAAGTAAGGAGCAGATACTATCTTATCAGATCTCTTCGCGTGTGCGAATTCATCTTATGCAGGAGCCTCGCCTGGTTTTACCTCAGCAATTAGAAAACGAGGTAGAGCGTATCTGGCAAGAAGAAAAGGTCAAAAAGAATCTTTTTAACTCCCTGTTGTTTAACCTTGTCTCTTTCAATGAAGACAAAATCTTTGGCCATTTTGTTGAGTATCGACACTTTATTGCGAGCAGAAAGAGCCGAGCTGTGCAGGAGGCAATCCCTATTTTTCCTCTTTGTGTCAGCGGGCTGTGTGTATCAGACAGCCACATCCTCATCGGCAAGCGCGATACACAACTTGCCACATACGGCGGCTGCTTTGAATGTGTGCCTTCGGGAGGTATTGGGGCTAGGGCCTTTTCTCATGGCGAGGTAGATTTTTTTATGCAGCTTATATGGGAGCTTGAAGAAGAGGCGCATATAGGTCAAAAAAGCGTACAGGAAATACATCCTATAGGCCTCTTTTACTCTCCACAAGATTTGACATATGATATTGGCATGCTCATTCGACTTGATCTCAAAGAACACGAACGTCACGCAGATGGGTCGGTTGAATATCCACTGTTGCAATGGCTCTCTTTTTCTGATTGGGAGCTATTACTTGCAGATAAAAAAAATCATGTAGTTCCACTTTCTCGATCATTATGGCATACTTGGCGTCGTCAGTCCCAAGTGTAATCAGTGTAATTAGCGTAATTAAATAACATTGCCAGTATGATTAAATTTATTATTGTTTTTTATCTGTTTTTTCCTTGCGTCTGGTTGCAAGCTTCGGAGGGGATTTCCCTCGCAGAAGAATACCAGAAGCATTCTACTTGGCAGTGGGAGCAAGCTATGCACGCGCTTGAGGGCTTTGAGATCAAAGCTCAAGATGCGGTGCTAGATGTTGGATGTGGTGATGGAAAAATTACCTCCTATATCTCTTCAAAAGCTCCAGATGGAATCACCATTGGTATTGATGTTTCTAAGAAAATGATTACCCATGCAGCGGCGCAATTTGCAAAGAAAAACCTCTTTTTTTTGCAAGCCAACGGGGAGTCGATCCCGTTCAAGAAAAGATTTGATAAACTTGTGTCTTTCAATACTTTGCAGTGGATTATCAACCAGAAGCAGGCGATAGAATCAATGAAAGAAAGTCTCAAACCTGGTGGTAAAATATTGCTTGTGGTTCCACTAAAAGATGCCAACTGTATTGGCGTTTTAGCAGAAAAAGTAGCTGCCTTGCCCAAATGGCAACCCTATTTTCCAGCATTTACTTCTCCACGCGCCTATTTTACTTCAGAAGAGTATAGAC
>CAYOTQ010000184.1:0-4390 GCA_964406915.1 uncultured bacterium | reverse complement strand
CTGCTCTTTTCTTTATTTTCACTATTCTTCAACTCCATAGTGAATTCTTCCATAGTACCTTGAGAGGAGTACCGAATAACTGTCACTTTACTGATATCGTTAAAACTCTTGTCGTCCCTGATTTCTTTTATAATTTTATGTATGCGTGCTTGCATTGTATCTGTTTCGTCTGAGCAAAAGCTAGGGACGCACATGTCAATAGATTTTTTTGGAGAATTGCTGTTTGCAAAGTGCATTGCATCAAGAATGAAGCGGATAAGACACTCTTTCGAGTTCATGTACCCAAAGAAACATTCGTGAGTTGAAACATAGTTGTTAATGTCTTCTTGTGAAGGGTTGTCGCTTTTGAACAAGAGCGTTCTTAAGCGTGCATTTCCTACATCTTGCCAATGGTATTCTTTTTTAGTGGAGCTCACAAAAATTCCAGCTTTATCTCTACCAAGGCCAGTGTCGATTACGGTGCTGCAAAATGGCAGATCCCCACGCGACGGAGAGCGAAAGTCATATTCATAAATTTGCACGCATTTTTCTTTAATCATCTCTCCACAAGATTTATATACTTCCCACATGGGGACGCCGGCTGAAATGATGCACCCAGCTTCCTGTGCTTTTTTTACAATTCCTGCCACTTTGGGGAATTCTTCTAGTTGTACATTAGCACCAACGTGTATGCCGATCTCGCGATAGATAAGATCGACCCCTTCTTGTTTCATTCTGTTGGTATCTAATTTGTCCGTCCATTTATTATCCGAAGCAGCAATGATGCGAATAACTCTTTCTGGGAATTTCTTTTGCAGAATCCGTTGCATATTAGTCATAGCAGCCCAATCACCGCGGCCATCTGCCATGACCTGTCCTGTTATGACGATCTCCTCTTGACCATCAATAGGATGACACTGGCCGAATATATGCCATATCTCACGATCTGCTGTCTTATTTTTTTTAATTATGCTCTGGCTGTCTGAAGAAGTAGAACTATTGTCATTAACTAGTGAAAAACAAACACTCATAAAAACCTGTGTATAATTTGATAGACTGTATTTCTATAGGTTCAAGATTATTGCATATGATACTGTTTTCTATGATTTTTTTTAAAACATTTTCAAATAGATTTATTCCATCATTTAAAGGTTGAGCAAGAAAAATAGAGATAGTTCATTGTACAAACAAACCTTGGTATGCTCCAACAGCCTGAGACTTAGCGGTCGATACACTTGGGTTTGAATAGCCGCTTCAATTCAAATAAGGAATAATACGGTGCTTGAAATAAAGGGTGTAGGAGGGGAGGGAGGATGATGCAATAACTGTATGAGAAGAGGTAGGTATTTTGTGGTGAATTATGAGGCAATGACATAAGAATACATGATTATTTTTCAAAAAATTAAAGCAAGCGTTTGATTTTCTATTGACTCATATTGCTGTGATGTTGTAATATTACAACAATACAAAGGAAAAATAAGGTGAGACACTCACAAAAGGAAGAGGGCGCATGTCCTTCTTTAGGGCTTTGCCAAAAAAAGGCTGCGCGAAACGAGCCTCAAGAATTTATCTCCCTCTTCTTGACAAATAAAGAAGCGAATATACACGCCCGCCCGCTCATCATCAAATCGTTGATTGAAAATCAAATAGCCCAAAGTGAGCTTGCGTCTCATTTGGGAGTTAGTGCTGGTCAAATTACTCGCGGCTCACACGCTCTCAAAATATTCTCTAACAAATTCATCGAGTGTCTCAAAGGGTTTGTTTGTAAAAAAGTGCAACGTGGAGCAACTATAAAGCTGACCTCTTGCCCACTTTCCTTAGTCCCTTCTTCACTTGCTGTCAGCCCTTGCCCTCAGTGGGTTCGCTGGTGGCGATAGTCTCGTTTTCATGCATTTAGTAACGCACATTTGGAATTGCTTTTTATCAAGCAAACCAGATGTTCTATAGAGTATTAATAAAAAAAATTTAATTTTGATGGAGTTTTTATGACTATATCTTCACTTTCCCTAGGCGGCACATATGAGAATACGCCGATATGCTGCACAGCTTTACTTGAACGGCTGTCTCTTGATTGTTTGGACTTTCACGACAATCATAATAAATACTTTTATAAACAAGAGGCGCTTGCTCCTATTGAAGCGCTGTCAGATACAGAAGTAGCTTCGTTGATGGAGCACTATGGATCATCGCCTCCAGATTTTACTTCTGGGAACTACGACAAAACGGGGGAGCAATTGATGCTCTATGTCCTTATTGCTGGCTCAAGTCTGGTTCGTTTTGATCCTTGTTTTAGATCGTGTACAATTCACCTTAAAACCGAGGGTGCGTCACCAGGATTTATTCTTGTATCACCAACAACAATGCAGTCATACTTTTTCAAAAAAATAGAAAATGTTCAAGCTGACTGTTTCAATTATCTCTGTCTTGCGTATTTAGGTGTAAAAGCGCCAGAAGCAAAAATTGTGATTGATAGAGCGAAAACAGTCTGGATGATGACTCTTGGCATGGACCGCAAATACGTCAAACAAGATGTTGTAAAATCCAAGCGATTTCAGACTATTGAGGATATTTTCAGCACACGTTCACATGAATGTGCCGCTCAAAATACGAGTACAACCCATAGTAACTTTGCTCAGAAGATTTTGCAAGAATATTTGCCAGCAGGTGAAAAACCGGGGCGATCGTCTTTTGCAAAGGTGCTAGTTGCGGCCTATATTTTTGGACTTACCGATGTCTTTTGCCATTATGGCAATCTCGGTTTTGTTGCCACGACATATGCCCATGAAATGGAGCTTAAAGAAATCAAAAAGTTTGCTATTATTGATTTTAATTCTCCGAATGAACTACGTACAATAAGCCATACGACTGCTGAGCATTATTCAAGTGCCAAGAGCGTGATTTTTAATGACAATGCTACGTCGTATTATCATTTTTATAAACAGCTCTTCCAAAGCGTGTCGCACCAAGAAGTAACAGCTGCACTGCTAGATCTCAACTCACCAAAGTGTCGTCAGTATGACTGTTTTGGTCATCTTGTAGCAGAAAAAGAAGTCACGACATTTGAAGAAGCTATGGAAAAGGCTCAAGCTGAGTTTTCTCGGTATTTTCCGTCGGCAGCTGCAGAAGCTGAAATAAGAAAGAAGCAAATTTTTACTAGATTCCAAGGTCTCATGACAATGGAGGAGGTGAAGTTGTAACAAAATATTGTTTTTACGAAATAATTAAAAAATATATGAAATTGAAGTGCCTGTTGCTACCGGTACTCCACAGAAGAAGTTATGGGGGTTTCTACAAAAACAGAGGTCTCCATTCTTCGGCTGTTGGAAAAAATGAGAAACCCAGAACTGAGGTTACAGAACTTAGGTTGTAAGATACTGCATCCTGGCTTAGAGCCTTATGGTTCCAAGAGAGTGCAATTGGGGAATACTTTTTTGATTAATTTTTGATCCTCTTCTCCTCGGCAACCTATAAAAATTTCTTTTACCAAAGGAAATTCTTTTTCTTCCCGGACTTCTTTAAAATTAAGGTGACAGCCCCAGAGGTCGAGATATTCAATATTTGGAGCTTTTTCAAGAATTTTAAATAGTGTATCGATCGTGATAGAGGAATTAGAAACATCTAATTTTTTTATATGTGTCATGGTTTCGAGTTGAGAAATATCAATGTTATTTATTTCTACACATTGTGCTAGGGGAAGTTTTGAGATTTTTAGATTTAGAAAGACTTTTAAAGCGTCAAGAAGGTGCGTGCTTTCTATATTATGAAGAGGAATTTTTATAGTTTCTATCTTAGGGCGCTGCTCAATTTTATATATAAATTCTTCAATGTTTACGCCTGTGCAATCCTCAATTGTAAACTGCGTGAGGTTTGGAAAACAGTTAAACACCATGACCGCTGTTTGTGTAGTAAGAGTAGCGGAACGAATTTCAAGAGATGTAACGGATGAAATCGCGAGAGGTTGTGTAAGTGTAAAATTTGTAAGATCATCCCTGAAAAGCGACAGCCCTTTCACCAAGGGTAGAGAGGCAAGTTTTTCGAGATGTGTAGGTAAAAAGTCATTTTCTGGTAGATGGGGATTGAATCTATTCTTTCCATTAAAACTTAATTGTTTTACAGGGATTTTTGGAGTAAGTATCTCAATATTGTAGCCTTTAGCAAACACACCTGTAGAAAGAGTTAGTGTACCTGATTCCGAAGCAAGGCAGATTCTTTTAACAAGATTTTCAAGGTGATCGCTCTGTAACGACATCGTTGAAAAACGACGGCTCAAGAGTCCTACGAGGGAACGTTCTGGCCATAGCTTAAAATTATTATACAAGTCTTTACAGATTGAAAGAAGAGAATGAGCTGTCTTTATATCAGAAAGACAGCTTACCACGTGGCCCTTAAGTTCGACCGGGAGGTCATTGAA
>CAYOTQ010000183.1:0-4426 GCA_964406915.1 uncultured bacterium | reverse complement strand
TATTTTTGTATACATTTCAAAAGAGGGTTGTCAGCGATGTTGTGCAGCTTGTCGGCAGTAAAGAGCATCTTGATCCCCGTGAAGACAAGAAAAATGGCAAAGATATAGAGAACCCAGCTGAAGCTGGCCACGAGAGTCGCCCCCAAGGCGATTAAGAGAGCTCGAAGAAGAACAACGCCGAGGATGCCCCAGAACAAGACGCGATGCTGATAGGCAGCCGGGATCGCCAAATAGCTGAAGATGAGTGAAATTACAAAAATATTGTCGATAGACAGCGTCTTTTCTACTAAATATCCGGTAAAATATTCGACACCCCGTTCTGAGCCAAGAAAGTGCCAGACAAACAGGCCAAAAAGCAGAGCTATGACGATATAAAAGCCGCTTAAGAAGAGGCTTTCTTTGACAGAAATTTCTTTTGATTTTCGATGGAGGACGCCTAAATCAAAGAGAAGAAGAGACCCTACAATAGCAGTAAAGACTATCCAGAGCCATACAGGTTTTCCTAAAATGGCGAGAAAGAAAAAGTCCATTGTAGTCGCATAAATTCGAAAAGTTTATAATAATTTGCATTCTACATAAAAGGACGCAGTATGGCAACAGAATTAAAGGGAATTGGTGAGATGCTCCGACAAAGGCGCAAGGAGCTCAATTTATCTCTCAAAGATATTGAAAATGGAACTTGCATTCGCCTGAACTATCTCCAAGCTATAGAAGATGGTCAGATGGAAAAGCTTATTTCACCGATTTATGCCCAAGGTTTTGCCAAACAGTATGCTATCTTTTTAGGCTTAGATGGAGAGCGTCTTATTGCTGAGCATGCCGAAGTATTTAAAAAGCCATTGCAGCAAGATTTTGCCTATGGGATCGGCACACTTGAGCCAAGAGGCAATCCTGGCGCTGGCGTGAAATGGGTGCCAAGCTCTATCTGGATCATTGCTTTTTTTGTCCTTATTGTCGTTGCTTACTATGTCGCTCGTTTGCTTGAGGTGGTGTAATACCGGATGAAGAAGTGGCTACGGGTCTTTATTTCTGGAATGCTCGTAGGGGCGGCTGACATTGTACCTGGGATCTCAGGCGGCACCATCGCATTTATTATCGGTATTTATGAGGAGCTGCTTGCAAGTATTGCCTCATTCAATATCACGGCCTTTCTCTGCCTTTGCCGGCTCAAATTTGCCTCCTTTTTTAGGCGTGTAGCGTGGCGCTTCTTAGGGGTTTTTGTTCTTGGTGTGGCACTTTCTTTTATTGCCCTTGCAAAAGAGATTCGTTTTTTATTGAATCATGAGCTGTACCGCGTGTTTCTCTACGCTGCCTTTATGGGGCTTGTGGTGGGCTCTATTACCTTTTGTGCAAGGCTCATTCCAAAGTTGAATACAAGAGCGTTTGGATGGCTCTTTGGAGGTGCCTTTGCTGCCTATCTGCTTTCTGGAAGTGTGCCGGCTGAGCCTGCATTTCTTTATCAACAGAGTCTTTTTGAACAGAGTCTTTTTCCGCTAGATCTCTGGCTTATCATCTGCGGTATGCTGGCAATTTCTGCGATGCTTTTGCCTGGAATCTCCGGAAGCTATATTTTGAATATTTTAGGAGTCTATGGTGTTGTAATTGGCGCTGTAGTTGACTTTGTCCAAGGATGCAAGAGCGCCATATTTGAAAAAGAGGCATTTTATCTGCTGATGAATATAGGCATTGGCATTATGCTTGGGGCTCTCTGCTTTGCTCGAGGTATCAACTATCTATTGGCAAAATTCAGATCTGCTACTCTTGCGTGCTTGACAGGCTTTATGATCGGAGCGTTGAAGGCTGTATGGCCTTTTTGGAGCTATGCCTATGAGCCCACCTTGAAAGTGGTAGACCCGATCTTGCCGGACGTGACTTCTCCAACATTTTTTATTGCATGCGGCTGTTTTCTTGTAGGACTTTCTGCTGTCTTTTTCGTAGAATCTGTGGGAAATCGAAAAACGAATATTTGACGGAGTATCTATGACTACGATCCTACCTGCTGCCCCTTGTAGGCGCTATGGTTCATCTGAATCGCTTAAGACTCAAATTGAGGAAACAGGTGATGAGGAAGAAGACATTATTGATGACGTCTACGCCTCTTCGGCCAGCCACCACCTCTCCCTCAGGCAAAATATAACCAATGGCGTGCGGCTAACAACACCAGGTATCTTCGTTCAAGAGGAAAATTCACTGCAGCAAAGGGCGGCACGTACTGTAGCTCAGATATTGGCTGAACACATTGCGCCCATCCTTCTACATCAGCCCAGACGAAGATTTAAAAACAGGCCTCCGCAGCAAAAACAGGCCACGCGCCACTATCATCGAAATCCCTCTTCTTGAGAAGAGGTGATTGCTTGTGTTGAGTAGTACACCTCGTGTAAAGTAAGGCCGCAGGCGGGCGCAGTCATGCCCGCATTTGCGCGCTTGCCTTGGGTAAAAATTAGAGGTATTTGCTCTGCCGATAGCTTCCCGCAGCCAATGTAGGCAAGTGTGCCTGCAAGTGTGCGCGCCATTTTATATAAAAAGTTATTGCCTTTCATGTGAAGATAGACGAGGTCCTTGTCTAGAGTCTCAACTTGCACGTCAAAGAGTGTTCGTACACTATCTGAGCGCTTTTGTCCCTTGCGTGCGGTGCGAAAAGCGGCAAAATCACGCTCGCCTATAATATGTGCTGCTGCTTGCGACATGGCATTAATATCCAGGGCATGTGGAAAGTGCCAATGAGTAAATCGCAGATGAGGCATAAGCACCTCTGCTGTGGCAATGCGGTAGATGTAGTGCTTGCCAGTGCTGTCCAAAGTCGGATGAAAGGCGTGAGAAGGAGCTTCATAGACTTTCAGAACGCGGATGGTCTCTGGGAGCAAGCTGTTGAGACTGTGCTTGAGGCGGTGGAGGTCAACAGATTCTTTTGACAGATAAAAATTGACCACTTGGCCATCTGCATGCACGCCGCGATCGGTGCGGCTTGCAGCTTGCAGAGACACGGGATGCTGCAAAATTTGCTGGAGGGTAGTTTCTAACTCCTGTTCAATCGTAGGTGTGCCGGCTGCGATTTTTTGCCATCCATAAAAGTCGGTGCCATCGTAGGCAACCAGAAGGATAATATTTTTCATGCCTGTTTGTAGAGAAGAATGATGCCCTCTAAAAATCGCTGGACAGCAAGGAGCACCAGGACCATGCCCATCAATTTTTCACATGCCGTAATGCCGCTTGTACCCAAGAGGCTAACAAGAGGCTTTGCGGCAAGAAGAATGGCTGCTGTAAGACTCCAAGATATGCCAATCGCCATAAGCATAAGTGAGATACTATCAAGAGATTCCGCATAGAGCATCACTGTAGCTAAAAGTGCAGGACCTGCAATCATTGGAATAGCAAGAGGAACCAAAAAGGGCTCTTGTTTTTTATGCTGTCCCTCAAAATCCTCTGGGTAGACTCCATTTTTTGGAAACAGGATTTTGATTGAGCTTAAAAAAAGGATGATGCCTGAGGAGAGATAGACCGTAACTTCAGAGATTTGCAAAAGAGCAAAGATAAATTCTCCGATAAAGTTAAAAAGCACAATAACACCAAGAGCGATAAATAGCTCGCGGTAGAGAATAGATCGCTGCCTTTGAGGAGAGAGACCTTCCAAACAGGCAATAGAAGCTTTGATATGGCCAAGGGGATCCATGATCAAAAAGAGGACAGCGGAAAGAGTCAGCAGGGACATGCAAGCTCCTCAATGTAGTGTATGAAAGAACACATACAGTCCTTTGACAATAATTTCTATAGCGATCATCGACAGAATCATCCCCATCAGCTGCTCAAGAGCAAGCAGCCCCTGTTTTCCCAGGAATTTATTGAGATAGGAGATACAGGCTAAAACAGCAAAGACGCCGCTCCAGGCAATGAGAATGGCCCCTGTGAGCTTGAGATTGTTTTGCTCTTTTGCTGAATAGATCATGATCGTACTGAGCACACCGCCGCCTGCGATCAGGGGAGTGGCAATAGGAACGACAAATGGCTCTTGTGTCTTGTGGCCGTTTGTGTTTTTGAACTTTGGGGGAAAGATCATGTCAAGAGCTACGAGTAGCAGCAATGTGCCCCCGCTGATATTGACTGCATACTGCTGAATATTGATAAGCTGGAGAAACTCTTTGCCAATGTAGAGGAAGGCAAGAGCTATCAATAGAGAAAACCCAGCTTCTCTCAGCAAGATATGACGCTGCCTCTCAAAATCAAAATGTCTGAGCAGAGAGATAAAAGCAGGGGTATTGCCGATAGGATTTGCGACTAAAAACAGTGTCAGAGCAATAGACCAGATAGACATCTACGGTGACTCCATTGCAATAGAGGGGCAGGGGCGTCTTGCATCTGTTACTGCTGAAAGCCAATGGACACGGAATGTCATCATAGTGAGGGCCCCGGCACAAGCGCCAAGGAGCAT
>CAYOTQ010000182.1:0-4434 GCA_964406915.1 uncultured bacterium | reverse complement strand
GCTTGGCGGCAATAGTGCTTCTCTTGCGCACGACATCAACAGTTTTTTTCAAAACAGGCTATAGATCATAAATGATTGAAGAGCTTACACTATAGGCAAAAAGGAGAAGCTGGCAGTGGCGGTGTACTTAGGTGAGGGATATTGTGATTCTTACACTCGATTAACTGGCGAAAATCGCATAACATATCAAGAACGCGTGAATGTTGCTGAAAAGCAGTTCCGCCTTGTTTTTCCTGGATTGGATCAGATTTTAATAGCACAGGGTAGTACTGCAGCTTGGCGCGCTTGTCACAATTTCGTACAGAGACAAGAGATAATACTTCGAGATATGCTTTACGGATACCTTCGCAAAAAAGTTCAGGAACAGTATCTACTAGAGAGGCCTGATTTTTGGAAAATGCATAAGGTAACATACGATAATAATGTTAAACATCCTTTAAGCCAATAATCTCTAAGGGTAGGAAAAACAAGCCTTGCATTAACTCCTAAGACAGATTTTTCTAGGACAGATTTTTCCTTGCCAAGCTTTCGGTGGTGATTACTTTTCCAAGAAGAGACGTGCTCCAAAGAGTTGTTTCAGGATGGCGTTCCCTTGCTCTGTTGCTTGTTGTCTTGAGATGCAAAAAAGAGAGAAAGCTCTTCAAGAAACTGATTGGAGAGTGTTTTGACTGCATTTGAGCCTCGGGTAATTTGGCCAATACTGACGCCAAAATGAGCTGCAAGCTCTCTTTGCGTCATTTGATTTTCGATCAAGGCTTTGACAATGAGCATACGAGCATTGATATGCTCTTGTTCTTCCGGTGTAAGGAAAAGCGTGATGATTTCCTCTAATTTGTTTTGTGCAGCTTTTTGCTGGCATAGCTGTACAAAGAGCTGCATGCCTTGCGTATTTTTTGGCTGCTTGTGTAACCGTCGCTTCATTGCCAATCTCCTCCCTGTTTCTCGTGCATTTCCATAATTCATTGTAATATTACAACGTGACGTGAATGGGAGTAAAGCAAAAGTCTTGCAGCAACGTCGGCGGGCTATAAACTCGGCATAATCTTAGAGACTTCGAATTAGTAGTGCTCTTCTAAAACCTAATTTTTGGTATCCATGTCAGGGGTAACTGAAGATAATTCAACACAGAGGCGCAAAGACTCAGAGGCACAGAGATGGATAATACACTGTCAGGTGAACCGGACCGGGGTACCACTCTCTGAGTCTCTGTGTTGAATTACCCATCGATAAAATCTTAATTTGAAGACAGTCTCTTAGAGGGCAGCCTCTCAAAGAAAAATAACACGTATAATCATCATACAAAATAAAATAACCACGCAAGCAGCCACAGGAAACCCGCAGGCATAAAAGGCCTTTTTATACTCCCCAGCAAAGTAGTAGTACCATATCATGGCCACACCCACCATTAAAGACAAAGGTGCTAGCATGCTCAAAAAAATGATTGCAAGCCCTGTTGCCGTTGTCACAGAAGCATTTTCAAACAGATGCGGACAGAGCATTCCTATATAAAACGAAGGGAAAAAGAGCGCCAAGTAGACCAGCGTACATCCAATTCCGCAATAGAGACACAGTGATCGATCGGCCGTATTCATGACAGCTCCTAGATGAATTGTTACAGGATTAATGGTTCCTGAATTATTTGTGGGATCATTTCTTTGAGATAGGCGACGCGAGCATCAAATGTATGACCCTCTCCAATATATTTTTGTGCTGCCCTCACCTCTTCTTGCCTTGCCTCTTCATTCTGAAACACTTCCTGCACAAGTTCATTAGCTCGATCATACTCTGGCGGCTGTACAGAGAGCACTGCCAATCGCTGAGGAAAAGCAGTACAGACAAAATCACTGGCATTATTTAGCACACTTGCCCCTTGGGAAAGGGCAAATAGCAGCCGTTCATGCAGCCCCTTTTTGATCGTAGGCATACTATTTAGTACAATACGTGCTCTTGCAAAAACGTCTGCAAGCTCCTCATACGCCACTTCTTCATGAAAAAAGAGCCTCTTTTTGCCACGCAATGCCTGCTCCCATTGCTCAAGATCTTTTTTTCCAGCAAAAATGTGAATATCTACATCTTGCAGCGCCTGCAAAAAGCGCAGTCGATCTACACCGCGCATATAGAGCTCCATCCAGTTCATCAGATCAAATGCAGAGATCTTCTTTTCTTTAATTTCATCAGCAAAATTGCCCCCTTTTTCCATTTCATCCATCAGCATTTCCATATGGGTAACAGAGGCACTCGCAATAGCCTTCTCGGCAATATCACATAACTTCTCTTGGACATACTCAGAAAAGAGCATCTTCCACACACCTCTCACCAACTCCGAATCTGCATAAGAGCCACAGAGCACTATGTCTAGGTCCCGTCGAGCAGGCATTTGGCGCCCCTTGAGCCATTTTTCATCAATAGCATGGGGGAAAAAGAGAACTCTCTTGTGACCAATCAACCGAAAGAGATCGCACGAGTCTTGCTCAACAAAGGCTGCAATTGCACTTTTGCATTGTAAGAGCTCTGGATAGTGAGTGGCACAGTCCACCACAAGGGCAATATGAGGAATCCCAAGCTGTTCAAAGGAAAGATGGTGAGGGATGACATTAAAGCCTATCGTATAATCGGGCATCTCTTTAGCAAAGTGAGATAAAATAGTGCCCTCACTCTGTGTGAGAATATCAAACGTGCGGCTGCTAATTCCACTTCGCCTAAGCGCCTGTTGCAAGCTAGTTGTGAAGGAAGCAAGCACGCCATATTGACTCTTTGTATTTTTGAATACATCGATTCGCGATATCTTACTCATGAGTCATACCTTGCATAATAGGGGTATAGGTGCCAACAAGTGTTCGGTTCCACCAGTTACCACTCTGTTTCATTTCAGCAAAGCTGGTAAAGGTATAGTCGTACACAAGTGCGCGCACATACCTGGGGGATGCTGTCCCAAAGGGCACGTGGGCAAGTAATTTACACACAACAGGCGTTGCTTTCAACAGATGACCGAGAAAGTTCTGAAACCATGGCTCATATGCAAACGTGGTAAAGGGCAAAAACCACGCTTGCCAGTCAAGGCGTGGTTGATAGGGAGAGATACGTCTTGGTCTATGATCAAGCAATGATGGTTTATAGCGAAAGAGGTATTCCTGCCATGTTTGCCCATCCATACTGGCTTCTATCACAATTTCATATCGTTTGCATGTCATCACAGCAAAGATTCCATAGCGATTGGCAATATGAAAGGGCTCTATTGTCTTCCATATCCTACGCAGTTTTTGCGTTGGAAAAAAATGACCCCATATTCGCACAAGCTGCAGCATGATAAAAAGAGCTCCTACACAAGATACAGCCAAATCGACATACCTGCTGGAATCGGCATTGTTTGGCAGAGAAAGACCAAGTGCCGACAGCGTCTGATCATTGAGCAATATTAGACAAAAAACAGCCGTCATATGATTCAGATAAGAAAAATTACCCGTCAGCCAGATCATAAGCTGCAGCCCTATGAGCGCCGCACACACACCTAGACGCACTTCTTGCGTCAGAAAAATCCCAAAAGGCACAATCAACTCGCAGACGAACATCATCGCTGTGGAAGCTTTGTGAAACCAAAGGGGTAATTTATACATCAACCAGGCAAGGGTATTTGGCAACGGCTGACTTTGATAGTGATAGAAGATTGCTGTCAAGTCCCTCCAGCGAGGATCTTTGCTTTGTAATTTGACAGCACCCGCCTGCAGGTGAAACCGAAAAAGCAAGAGATTAAGACTTGCCCATACAAATGGATTTGGAGCTGATGTAAGGCTTAGAAGGAAGGTATTGGCAGCAATCTCTTGCAAAAATAGCTCCCAGCCAAATCCTAAAAAATCCTGGCCGACAGAAATAATCGAAAGATAGAGCCAATAAAGACAAAAGAGCATCACGCATGGCATAACGCCGCACATTAATAAAAGAGACAGCAAGGTGCCTAGCACTGTGAGAGCAATAAGGGCGAAGTCACTGCTATTTATCCAAAACAGTGAAGGCGCAAGAAAATAGCATTTTTTGGGGTATGCTTTCTTGATTCTTTGTAAAAAAAGGCTCGCAGGCAAAATACCTTGCGCCCCTATTAGAGCACGTATTTGCAGAAGAAACGGCGCAAACGCACAAAAATAAATTGCACCAAGCAGCCTGGGAAAGGCCTGTGCGATGATTGTATAGGCATCGGAAGAAAACATATCTGCAACTTTGCAAAGACCATTGAAAAAATCAAGCGTTTTTGGCAATATAGTTCACATTATCGGAGCATAGCGCAGTTTGGCTAGCGCGGCTGCTTTGGGAGCAGTAGGTCGGGGGTTCGAATCCCTCTGCTCCGAATGGGTGTTCAGCGACAACTCTGTTGTCGCTGAATATTCGTTTGTGAGGTGTGCACGTTGCTCCATATTCTTTCTGCCTTTTCCGGCTTTTTTT
>CAYOTQ010000181.1:0-4469 GCA_964406915.1 uncultured bacterium | reverse complement strand
CAACTATGTAAATCATGAATTTGATGACAAAAACGTCAATACCAACATTACTGAAGTAGAGGCCGAGGATATCATCATTCTTGCTACAGATGGACTGACAGATAACATAAGACATACAGAGCTTTGCGAAATAATTAATCGTGTGGTTTCTTCGAGTTTTTTTGATCAACCTATAGAGAAACTGATTCAGTTAAAGCGTCCATGGGAGAAAGAAGGATGTGTCTTGCCATCTTTAAGTGATCTCGAAAGCTTCATGCAGCCGGAAGAAGAAGAGCCGTCTACTCCAATCACCCCATCAATCGTTGTAACTAGGCTCTGCAAATATGCGGCTGTGGCAACGCAATACATGCGTTCGCTACATGCATTAGAAGATCAAGGAAAGCCTGTAGTATATCCACCGACACCTGGGTTTGAGTCAAAACCGGATGATTGCATGATTATCGCTATTCACCCGGTTACAAAGCACAATTGAGCTAGCCTTCTGCTTACGCCACGATTGCAAGGGGCTTAGAGCCTGTCACCAGTTCGCCAATGAGCGTCTGGTGACTGTAGCTATGAACACGCACCTTTTGCAGGGTGCCAATCAGCTCATCACTGCCTTCAAAGACAACTTTTTTCCAGCAACGTGTCTGTGCTTTGAGAAACTGTGAATCTTTGCCGGATCGTGCTTCCACAAGAACTTCTAGCTCACTACCAAGCAGCTGTTGGCGCTGTTTGATGTAAATGTCATTTTGCAAGGCTATCAACGTCTGCAGGCGCTGCTCTTTTACCTGCTCTGGGATATCATCTTTCCATCGCATAGCCGGAGTGCCTTTTCTTGCGCTGTAGGCAAACAAAAATGCCACAGAATATTCAATAGATTTGAGAACCTCTACAGTCTCTTCAAATTCCGCATCTGTTTCTGTAGGGAAGCCGACGATAATATCTGTTCCGAGAGCCACATTGGGTACTATTTCTTTTAGTGCGGCTACCTTTTCTAGATATTCTTGTTTGGTATAAAGACGGTGCATCTTTTTGAGAATACGATCTGAGCCTGCCTGGATAGGGAAGTGAACAAATTCACAAAGAGATGGCAAGTCGCGTACAGCATACATCAGCTCTCGTGTGATGTCTACGGGATGGCTTGTCATGAAGCGAATGCGCTCGATACCGGGGATTTTGTCGATCTGATAGAGAAGGTCGTGAAAGAGTGTGTTCCATTCGGGCATGTCTTTGCCGTAGCTGTTGACGTTCTGTCCAAGCAGCATCACTTCCCTATACCCTTTGTTGGCAAGCTCTTGGCACTCTTGAATAATGGTTTCAGGATGCCTTGAGACCTCCGGACCGCGTGTGTAGGGCACGACGCAATAGGTGCAATACTTGCTGCAGCCGCGAATAATTGAAACATAGGCTTTGACAGCATCTTCTCTCTTTGCGCCCACATAGTCGAGCTCATGAGAAAAGCGTGTGTCTACACGAAGCGACTGTTTACCAGAAAGGAGCACTTCGTCGAGTACTTGATTGAGCTCGTGGATATTGTTTGTTCCGAGGACAAAATCAATGTGGGGCAGCTTTTGAAATAAAGAGTCTTTTTTTGCGTTTGCCATACAGCCCGTGACGCCAATGATGGATCTCTTTGTCTGCGATCTGCCAAGTTGTCCCAATTTTCCAAGTACTTTTCTTTCTGCAAGATCACGGACGGAGCAGGTATTGAACAGCAAGAGATCTGCTTGTGTTTCATCATCTACACGTACAAGCCCGCGTTTTTCCAGCATCCCCACCATAATTTCGGTGTCATTTTCATTCATTTGACAGCCGTAGGTGCGTATGAAAAAAGTCTTGATATGTTTCATAGTTTTTGCTCACAATGTTACAAATTGCTGAATAATTTATAGAGGTTTGTGTTGTGTTGCAAGTAATAAAACTCCTTCACGTGCTCAGCGTGATGCTTTGGATGGGAACGCTATTTATGCTCACCTCTCTCTTATTCAGAGGCGAGCAGTGGCTAGGCTCGTATAGCAGCATGCAGACGCTTTGCCAGAAAATCCGAAAGCACATCGACCTGCCTTGCATGTGTGTGGCAGTAATAACTGCACTTACTTTGGTATTTGCAGGCAGTCCTGATATGAAAGGGGGCTGGTTTCATATGAAAATGACAGGAGTCCTGATGCTCGTCGGCTGTGACATCTGGGTGTCTCGTCTCATACGCATGCCTCGAGAAAAGATTGGCAATAAGCTCTTTTGGTTTTTCTGCCTCTTTGCTGTCTCGGTGCTGATGACATTTTCCGCCATTTATCTTCTCAAGCCTGTAAAAACCACTGTACAAAAAATAGCGGTGGCTCGTATTCTATAGCCTTTATCCTGTTTATTCTTTATGAAGTGGGTACCATGACCAAGAAGGAAACAAATCAGACAACGATTAAAAAGCGTGAGCAAGTGACCCGTCAGTGGTTTGTGCTTGATGCTACCGGTAAAACGCTGGGCCGTTTTGCTGCTGAAGTGTCGAAGATTTTGCGAGGCAAACACCGCCCAGACTTTACACCGCACGTAGACTGTGGCGATGGTGTTGTTGTCATCAACGCTGAAAAAATTCATGTAACCGGAGCCAAGCGAAGACAGAAGCTGTATCGTTACTATACAGGATCGATGAGTGGTCTTCGAGAAGTTCCATTTGATACCATGC
The DNA here is from genome assembly GCA_964406915.1 of uncultured bacterium. Taxonomy (GTDB): domain Bacteria; phylum Chlamydiota; class Chlamydiia; order Chlamydiales; family FEN-1388; genus CAYOTQ01. The sequence goes on along the minus strand of CAYOTQ010000181.1, from coordinate 1,807 downwards.
AGGCAAGAAAACCTGACTATATCATTGAAAGTGCTGTGAAAGGCATGCTGCCAAAGACCCGTCTTGCTCGCGGGCAAATGAAGCGTCTTCGCGTGTTTGCCGGGGGCAAGCATGATATGGAAGCGCAACAACCTATTGCTGTAACTATGTAGTGAGTGTGTACGAATCATGCAAGAACATGTAGCGACTGGCCGAAGAAAAACAAGTGTTGCTTCTGTGAGAATCCGTGATGGCAAAGGCGCCATCGATATCAACGGAAGAGCCTTAGACGACTATTTTCCATTAGAACTTGAACGTAAAAAGATCTTGGCGCCATTTGAGCGTGTAGGTGTGAAAGCCTCTTATGATCTGATCATTCGCGTTCGTGGTGGTGGAATCAAAGCACAAGCCGAGGCTGTCCGTTTGGGTATTGCCCGCGCGCTGGTGCAAGAAGATGAAACACGAAAGCATGCACTCAAAGAAGAGGGCTTCTTGACACGAGATAGCCGCAAGAAAGAACGTAAGAAGTATGGCCGAGCAAAAGCTCGTAAGCGCTTCCAGTTCTCCAAGCGATAATCTTCAAAAACTAGTTTTCAAGAGCTGGTTTTCAAGAACTGGTTTTCAAAAATGCTCCTCAATACTTAATTGTCATAATTAGGGATTGGGGAGCATTTTTTTGTTTTTATATCTTTTGAAACGCTCTCTCAATAGACCTCTTTGGAACCCTTATTCCTGTGCCTCTGCCAGTGCCTGTGCCCGCCCTTTCCCTAATAACTCTCGACCTTCTTGTAAATATTTTTGTTTCTCTAGCAATCGTAATTTTCTGCAGACATCCAAAATACCGGCACATTCGGTTGCAGACGGTCTCTTAGCCACACGGTAAAATCTCACCTTTTTATCTTTATATGAAAGAGATGTCACAAAAATGTTGTGACAAATAGGGGAGCTTGACCATTATCCGACAAAGAGAGTTGGATATGGAAGTTGCCCATCTTCATCTAGTTGTCGTATTGACTATGGGGTTTGCAGTCGCAAGTCTTTTTGGCTATTTGGCGCAGCGTGTCCATCTTTCTCCTATTGTTGGCTATCTTGTGGCCGGCTACATTATCGGCCCTCACTTTCCTGGCTTTGTCTCTGACACTCAGATGTCGGAGCAGCTTGCAGAAATCGGCGTGATTTTAATGATGTTTAGCGTCGGTCTGCATTTCAAATGGCAAGATCTTGCTGGTGTCAAAGGCATTGCAATAACAGGTGCTGTAGGTCAAACATCGATTGCAATTCTGGTGTCGGCCATTTTTCTCTCCTTATTAGGATGGTCGTTAGAATCTGGCATTATTGTTGGAATAGCGGTAGGTGTTGCGAGTACCGTAGTATTAGTGCGAGTCCTTACAGATAACGGGCTGCTCTCTACTCCACAAGGACACATTACCATTGGCTGGCTGGTTGTCGAAGATATCTTTACTGTCATTGCGCTTTTGTTGCTCCCAGCTCTAGCTACTGTGCAGCAGGAAGCTTTTTCCTGGCATGCTTTAGGATATGAACTTTTGAGTGTAGCCGTAAAACTCTCACTTCTCGTGTTGCTTGTCTGTGTGGCGGGACACAAGGTCGCCTCGTATATTCTGTATGCAGTAGCAAAAATGCGCTCCCACGAGCTATTTACGCTGACAGTGCTGGCTATTGTCTTTGTGATTGCTGCAGGCTCTTCGCTGCTTTTTGGCACCTCAATTGCCCTGGGGGCATTTATTGCCGGCATGATTGTCGGCCAGACAAATGTACGCCACCAGGCATCTGCCAACGCTATTCCTCTCAAAGACGTTTTTGTAGTGCT
>CAYOTQ010000180.1:0-4540 GCA_964406915.1 uncultured bacterium | reverse complement strand
TTAAGTCCTTTCGGGAGCCCAGCATGACGGCAGATTGCCTTTTTTCTAAGTTTTTCTGTGTGGCAAAAAAAAAAAAAAAAGAAAAAAAAATCGTAGCTCCGCAATGGATGGACCGTTTGGCTCCAAATTTGGTGTGTTAGTAGAACCTAATATGGCGCATTATGGCTAAAAATTCTGACTCTCTAGCTCAAAGCATTTGTGAATCGCGATGCATTTTTACGTGTATTTTGCGTTTTTAAGGTCAAAATAATTTTTTAAAAAATAAAAAAAAATTATCCTATGAGTTTTTTAGGCTCCTGGATCAGTTAGAGCAAAGCAATTTTTGTTGAAAAATCTATGATCGATTCACATCGATTTGGATTTTGCTTGTGGCTCGTTCAAAACATGCAGCTGAGTCTTTGACTTGGGTGTAAGTTTTTATCATGGTTCGAATCCATGAAACTTGTTGTTTGGCATTACGCTGAAATCAACGAAAGTTGCACTGAGTGAAAGCGGGGGCCCACGCCTAGCTCAGTGAGCGTGCCAGACAAGTTTTGTGGTGGCTAGCCCATGGTAAAAACAAACACCCACTGGTCCTGCCTTGGCTGGTTTGAACGGTAGGGGGTAACTCTGCCGATCACTCCAGCCAAACGCAAGATCAGGAGCAGCAAGAAAAGGTAAGTGAACAAAAAAAGAAGTGAAAAAAAAACTAACAAAATTTTCTCTCACTCCCAGTAGGTAAGACAAGTGGAATAAGGTAAGTGTTTGATGGGTTCTCTTTGCTAACAATAAGTTCTCTGCAGGAAATGACAGTTATAAGGTCTATCTTTTATGAGGTGGGCTTTGTATCTGTCTGGCAGCTACTAATCTCCCTTTCTGGAGGTTGATTTTGTAGCTGTCAGGGGAAGAATGCACAGATGCCTTTACGTGGCCTTCCCTATCAAGCATACTCTGTTGGGTTGGAGGAGTGCACAAGAGTGTACATATTGTGCCAGGCTCTTTAAAGACAGCAGTTATTGTGAGCTAAATTCTGTGTCCCAGATCGGATCCTGGAAGGAGGTGAGTGAGATGTTTTGAATCTTAATCTAAAGATTATTATAGTAGGCACAAGCTGAGGGCCAAGGGTGACTTTAGAATCTTCACTGTTGATAGAGAGAGTTTCACTGATTGGGGCCAAGAGATAACTTTGGGCTGGGAGAAGTGGACGCACATCTCTTACAAGAAGTCTCTAAGGTTACCACCCACTGTGAGTTAACCGAGGACAAGAGAAAACCCAAAATGCTGCCAGGTTTGGTGCCCACCAAATAACCAGCAGTTGTGCAAGGTGTGGCTAGCTCTATCAATTCCACAACTAGGGGGGGGGTGGCTAGAGTGAAGAGGAAGAATGACTTGGCAAGCATGCACCTCAGCAAGTGTAGACTCAAATCTAAGAGTAAGCATTCTACAAACTACCACACAACTCCTTTGGTCCAGAAAGAGTAATACCTGCACGTGGTCTGGACTGCACACACTGATCAGTTGAATAGTGTGACTAAATTTACTCTGAACTCAATAAAATGAAACTCTGTGGATTCTGTCTAAAGGAAATCCAGCAAAGCCAAGAAGGACAACTTTACTGCAATGCCAAATGCAACCGGCAAGCATATGTAAAACGCAGAGCCGAAAAACAAAAACAAATCTTGTCGACAGACTCAGCAACTGCAGTAGAAGAAGAAACTTCAACAACAACAGTGTTACTAAACACTATACCAGCTGCTACAACAGCTTCAACAACAACAACAACAACAGTGTTACTAAACACTATACCAACTGCTACAACAGCTCCAACAACAACAACAACAACAGTGTTACTAAACACTATACCAGCTGCTACAACAGCTCCAGCAACAACAACAACAACAGCAGTGTCACTGACTACTTCCCCACCAATGAATGATGATGCTCTGGCAAAAGCTCCAAGTCTCCAACTTCCAAGTTTTCAAGCTCCGCCACCAAAAGTGGGACCTCTGCCTACAGGAAGAAAAGCAAATAAGTTCAAGCTTCTGACACCAGAGGAGTTGCAAGAGCTCATGAAGGAGGCTACAAATGACTCAGCCAGTAGTTCAGCAAGTGTGTTGCGGCATCAAAAATCAGCAAAAGGCTGCTTTGAGATATTTTTAAACTCAGTTGGAAGGTCTCTAGAAGAAGTTCAGAAAATGGCAAATGAGGACTTAACCAATCATCTAAAAATGTGGGTGGTTGCATCTTTAAAAGACAATGGCAAAGGAAGCAACTACAATCCAATGTACTATCTTGACAGCTTCCGGGACACCTATGTGCGACACCTTCTTGGATGGCTGGCCATGAAGAATATCATAACAAAAGAGCAAAAGACTGTACTCCAAAAGATTCTCAAGGAGAAGGTAACTGAAATGGTCAGATCAGGAAAAGTAAGTCAGGCCCAACGCAAGCAAAAAGGGAAGCCTCCAGCTTTACCAGCCGATCTAGAATATCTACTGGCAACAACTCCAACAGGTTATCTCCAAGAATATGAAGATGTTTTTGGATTGCTCTCCACAGCCATGTTTACAGGTCAAAGGAACATAACTTTGGCAAATGTCAAGTGGAAAAGTATTTTGACATTTAAAGCTCTCAATGAGGAGGGAGACTGTGAGTATGAGCTGGAATATGACAGGGGAAAAGGAATATACAGCTGGGGGCACAAGCAGGCTTTGGAAGGCAATTTTAAGAAGCATGGAATTAACCCAGCATTCTGGTTAGAGCAACTGTGGAAGCTGGCAAATAAGGATCCCAATGCCACTCTAGTGGGGACTGATTTGCAAAATCACAAACTCTCAAATGAGTGGATCTTTGGAAACAAAAAACTAGGGAAAGATCAAGTGTTTAGAGAGCAAGAAGTTGGCAACTACTATCGCACAAAGCTTAATGGGATAGCGCACTACTGTGGATATACCTCTTGGTACTTTGGAAACCACTCGTTCCGATCTGGAATGCAAGTTGCCTCCTACATAAATTTGGTAACCAGTGGAAAGAATAGCAGCGACGCATGGAGTATGATAAGTTTGTACATAGGGTATCCTCCAAAGGCTACACATCAGATGGAATACTTTAGAAACCAATTTCGAGGAGTGTTGGTTCTCTCAAGAGCTCTGGACCCAAAGACAATGGTGAAAATGGGTGGATCTGTGATGGCACAACACAAAATAACACCTGAAAGCTTCCACAGCATAAAGCTGTTCCCAAAATGGCGTCTAGAAGATAATTGGCGAGGAGTTGTAAAGCGCCTCTCAGTTTGGATTCAAAAAGAGCTCCCAGAACAAGATAGAGGACTTCAAGCTCTACAAATGCGAGTTGAAAAAGAGATTATAGGAACAATCTTCCAAGAGCAAAAGTACCAAGACAGGCTTGAGGTTGCAAGAGAGCGAGTTCTGGAAGACAGCAAGAAGAGAGGTGCCTCTGAAAGAAAGAGTCGGCTGGACAAGCAAGCACTCCTGCTAGTTCTTGCACAAGAGTGTGAGCAGAAGTTTAAGAGCACAGGAACTCCTACATGGGCAATCTTAGAGAAAATACTGGGAGAAAACAAGATTGCTGAACAAATTCCAGCTTTCAGAGAGCTTTATATACCAAGAGGACCTTTGAAGAAGCCTAGAAAAGTGTCAGGAAAGAGGAACAAAGGGGGGTACCGCAGCTTGAAGGCGAGCGCAAAAGAAGAAAAAGCCAAGAGAGTTGAAAAAGAAAGAATACAGTGGCAACAGGAAGTACAAGACAGAAAACGAAAACTAGAGGAAGCTCAACAAACAGAAAAGCCTAAAAGAAACAAGTGGACAGACAATGAAACTGAGGTACTGTTGACTGAGTATCTCAAAACACCAGGAGTTTGGGCACAAATCTGCAAGAATCTGCCTGGTAGAAGCAATGTGAACTGCAAGGACAGAGTAAGAACAATTCACAGCCAAGAAGAAGGAGAAACAGAAATTGAATCAGCAAAAAAGTGGCTCAAAAGATTACGGGAAGACCAAGAAGAAAATGAAGAAGAGGAAGTAGAAGAAAGTAGGGAAGAAAATGAAGAAAATGACCAAGAAGAAGGAGAATAATAATAAAAGAAAGTTTGTACAAAAAGTCTTACAAATCGAAAAAGAAGAAGTGAAGAAAATAGGAACAAAAACAGTGTGATCAAAAAAACAATGCACTTGGAGTAGAGAAAAAGAAGAAAGAAAATAAAAAAAAGGCAAATGAAGCCTTTTTTTTGTTCACTTGTATTTTTTTTGGCCAAAAAAAAAACAGTCAGTTGTTGTTTGAAAAAAAAAGTGTAAGGTGGGTGAGTGTATGAACCCCTAACCCTAAACCCTAACACTACACTTCTTGACCCTGCTTCTTCTCTTCTCTCTACCCTACATTTTTTTTGAACTTTTCTTTACACACATACACACACAAATACACACAGATACATACACAACATAATCAATACATATACACACACCTCAACGCAACACATGAAGCTGCACATGTCACATCGTTTTTCATTCACGACCCTAAAGGTGCACTGAGGTTGCAACTTGGG
>CAYOTQ010000179.1:0-4544 GCA_964406915.1 uncultured bacterium | reverse complement strand
TTACAGAAAATCCAAACTATTTGTTTTTGTTCGCTAGAATAAAATTTTTTCAGAAAAAGTATGGTGAAGCTCAGGCACTCTTTTCGGAGGTAAGGAACAGAAATGATATTCTCACTACGCAAATACCTACTTTGATCAAGTTCTTTGAAGCTATTTTAGCAGCAAGAAGGAGGCAACTACTTGTTTCAAACCATTATCTTTCAGAAATGTCTCAACAGAGTGGCGAGCGTGAACAAGCGCACTATTTTCTTGCAAAGGGTATCATTTACTTAGAGGCAGACTCGCCTGCAGTGCATGATGCGCATGAAGCATTTGTCAAAGCCAGGGCATATGGTGTTGATAGTGATAGAGAGGCTATGGTTTGGTTTCTGCTAAATGACAACCTAAAGCCCCTGGAAGAGTATTTTCGCTTTAAGATCAAAACTTTTCACCAGCCCGCAGATCATCTAAAGACCCATTTTTTGCGGCTTATTGTAGACGCGCCTACCAAAGATCTAAAAATGCTCTATATTGCTGCTATACAGAATTTACCTCAGGGTTCATTAGAGGCTGGTGTGGGGAATTTTGCTGAAAGTGCCCGTGCATTTCTTGATCAAAATCTTGCTCAAAGTCTTGCTTTATTTCGCCAAGGACTTCTTCATGAATCTCGCAAGACGCCTGATGTAATAAAAAAATATATTGTCAACACATTCGAGCAGTTGCAAAAGGCGGTAGAGCAGCAATCGAGTGATCCAGCCTTCGCAACATTCGAGCAGTTGCAAAAGGCGGTAGGGCAGCAATCGAGTGATGAAGCCGTCGCACTGATGACGCATTTTGAAGAGCAGGCAAGGGCGTTGTTGACTGAGTTGCCGAGCCCTCTTAATGATGAGGAATGTATGGTTATTGGTACCTACTATCTTTTTACTAAAGACTCTCAAAGAGCGCTTACCTATTTTTCCAGGGCAGCAGCGATAAATCCTTATTATGGTCCATTTAAGGAATTTTCTGACTATCTTATCAACGGCAAAATAGAGGCCCGCTATGAGAATGCAACAGCTGGAGATTTTATCTCCTATTTTATAGATATTCTTATCGATAGAGAGAGACATGCTCAAGATACCATGCTTTCTCTTGCCTATATGACCCTAGTGTCTACGCATATTATTGGGCAGCAGAAGATAGCTCCTGCGGCAATACGTACGTTGTTTGATCTTGTGCAAAAGAGCAACATCGGACTTCCCTCGCAATATGAATTTTATTTCAAACTAGCCTGGATTATGGTCGGTAGTGGTGCTAGCGCTCTCCTGGCATGGAGGGGAATACTAGAGTGGAGCCAACTCGATTGCAGCCAACATGATGACAATAAAGTTAAAGTGGGCATCGATTGGGAAAGTATGAAGAAAGCGCTCAAAGATAGTCCGGTTTCATATGTTTGGAACAACCTTAATATGTTGATTAATAAAACTTCCTCTATCGGGCTTAAATTAGAAAGTGTTCGCAAACAAGGCAATAACACAGACAGTAGTTTTTGTGTGAAGATTAGTTGTACTAATAAAGATACTTGGACTGTCTTGCGAGAGCAAAAGTATCTTAGTGAATATGCAAAGGAGCTGGCTCACTTTTTTGGTTCTGCCACCATCAAGATAACTGAAGACCCGATCCTTAATACACGCTTGTGGGAGATTGACCTTAAGGCAAAGTCATTTGCTACTACGCACCTGCAAGAGCGGCTGAGACGCTCTATTGAAACGCTGAAAGCACTGGATGCTCGTGTCCTAGATGATGTCTGTATTGCGCGCATTCGCGAGGTATTGATTGGTCTATTTCAGAATACTTGTTTGTCAATAACCAATGTATGTAAATTTGACAAAGAATTTAAAGCGTATATAGATTGCTCAAATCCAAATCAGTGGAAACAGCTTCGGACGAAAGAGGTACTCGATGATTACGTGGCCGTGGTGTCCCGGCTGCTAGGTCCTTTAAAGGCCGAGGTCATAGAAGATGTTAAGTCTGGGATTAGAAGGTGGGTATTTCAATTTACCCAAATACCTGCCCAAGAGACTATCGATTCTGGTAAAATTGAAACTGAAACAAAAAATATAGAAAAGCTTATAGGGAAATTGACAGCGCCAAGAAAACAATAAAAAATGACTAATAACCTGAGTTCTGGGTTTTCTCGCGATGGAATATAGAGAGCGACAAACCAAGAACTCAGTCCATCGCAGCTTCATTAGAAGTGTAAGTCATTACAAACTGTAACCTCTGATGTTCCACTTTATGATTCTCCCAACCCACCAAACTCCTCCATTAAGCGACTAAAATAGAAGAGTTTATCAGGTTTAAAGTGCTACCTATGTCCCTTTTCTACCCAAGCACAGGCACTGGCAGAGGCACGGGAATAAGGTTTCGAAAGAGGTCTATTATTTCAGCGAGCTTTAAAGGAGAGATATGTTTGTAGGATAATAACCGCTGCCACCTTGTCTACCACTTTCCCCCGCTCCTTACGTCTCAGGCCACCTTCTTGCAGCAGACGCTCTGCCTGCATGCTGGTAAGGCGTTCGTCAAAAACCTGGATTGGAATCGGAAGCTTTTCTTGAAGGGCGAGTACAAATGCACGTACTGCAGTGGTTCTTTCCGAGTCACTGCCGTTCATGTTAAGAGGCAGGCCGACGACAATTTCGCTGATTTCATAACGTTGTTTTTCGAGAAGCGCTCGGTAAGCGGCAGCTATCAACTCTGCCGCTTTTTGTGGATTGGACGATCCCTCCACTGTTTCAAGAGGGGAGGCGATCGTTTGAGTCGGATCAGAGATCGCAAGACCCATTCGCTTATAGCCAAAGTCAACAGCAAGGATGCGCGATGCTTTAGCCATTCCATTTACCGCGCATAGTGACTCTCTGATTTTGATTTGATACTTGCACGAATAAAGTCGCAAAAGAGGGGATGTGGCTCTGTTGGCTTGGAAGCGAACTCAGGATGAAACTGGACGCCGACCATCCATGGATGGTCTTGTACTTCCACAATTTCTGCTAAGTTGTCTTCCTCAAATACACCAGTGACGATCAGCCCTTGATCCTCAAGCTCTTCGCGGAATTTGTTATTGAGCTCATATCTGTGACGATGGCACTCAAGCACCTTTTCTTGTTGATATGCCAACTGGGCTCGAGAGTTTGGTTTGAGCATGCATGGGTAGTTGCCAAGGCGCATAGTCCCGCCGCGGTCTGTGACAATATGTTGCTCCTCAAGAAGGGAAATGATCGGATGGCTTGTAGCAGGATCCATCTCTGTAGAATTTGCCTTTTTAAGACCAAGGACATCTCTTGCATATTCTACAACCATGACCTGCATTCCCAGACAAATGCCAAAATAGGGGATATGCCGCTCGCGGCAATATTTGGCAGTGAGGATTTTGCCTTCCCAGCCCCTGTCTCCAAAGCCTCCAGGAACAAGATAGCCATCGCAGCCTTGTGCCCAGTCTGGGAAATGGGTCTTCTCATCTAGTTTATCGGATTCAATTTTGAGAATTTCTAATTTGTAGCCAGCAGCAATCGCACTGTGATGCAGTGCTTCGCATACAGACTTGTAGGCATCTTGGTGCTGGACATATTTGCCAACCAGACCAATAGTGACAGTGCCTTTAGGGTTTTTAATGACATCTACCAATTTTTTCCACTGTTGCAGATTGCATGGAGTTGCAGGCAGATCAAGCATGCGGGCAATTTTCTGTTCGATCTGTTGTTCATGCAAATAGAGAGGTACTTCATATATTGAAGCGACGTCTACAGCTTCAATGACGGCGTCTTGCTGGACATTGCAAAAGAGGCTTATTTTCTCTCTGACTTCATCAGTAAGCTCTGATTCTGAACGGCAAACGATGATATCAGGCGAGATGCCAATTTCACGAAGCACCTGGACGGAGTGTTGTGTAGGCTTCGTCTTTACTTCTCCAGCTGCTTTGATATATGGCACATACGTCACATGGATGTTGAGACACTGCTTTTGTTTTTCATATCTCATCTGCCTGATGGCTTCCAGAAAGGGCAAAGACTCAATATCGCCGACAGTGCCGCCAATCTCTATGATCAACACATCAAGAGCTTCTTTTTGTTGGCCGCATTCGATAATCCGGCGCTTGATTTCATCTGTAATATGAGGAATGACTTGCACAGTCTTTCCTAAATAGTCTCCACGGCGCTCACGTTTGATCACCTCGTGGTAGATTTGCCCAGACGTCACGCTCGATTTACGGCTGAGAGGGGAATGGGTAAAACGAAAATAATGACCAAGATCAAGATCTGTTTCAGCTCCATCTGGGGTTACGTATACCTCTCCATGCTGATAAGGACTCATTGTCCCCGGATCAATATTGAGATATGGATCTAGTTTCATCATCGCTACTTTGAGCCCTTTTTGCTCTAAAAGCAGGCCAATAGCGGATGCGGCAATGCCTTTTCCAATAGAAGAAACAACGCCGCCTGTTACGAAGATGAATTTTGGGTGCATAACCATTGTGTTACTTTTTCAATGTCTTCAGGAATATCGACGTGGGGAGTGCTCGCACTTCC
>CAYOTQ010000178.1:0-4593 GCA_964406915.1 uncultured bacterium | reverse complement strand
AGCTGCTTGTCAATTTTGCAAAAGAACTGGCGCCGGAAGATACAACGTGGCATGCAGATATTTCTGCCCATTTTCAGGATGAAATGAAGTTGGCAATGAAGCTTCCCCTTTTACATAAAATGAATGATGTTACCGGAAGGATGCAAGGTCTTGTTACTCGGTTGCAAGGAATCTACATTCCTTAGAGACTGTCTTCGATGATCTACACAAACACATCGATAAATTGATGGCGTGGGTTTTGGTTGATCACATACTGTTTTTCCCATGGGGAGGAAAAGAGTACCATGGTTTTATCGAAGCGATCTTTTACAATTGCAAGGCCTGGCACCTTTTGAAATGTCGCAAGATCGCCGATCAACCATGCGCTGCATTGATAGCCCAGTGGCTCGATGATAACCTCAACACCATATTCATCAAGCAAGCGATACTGCATTACTTCAAATTGCAGCTGGCCGACAGCGGCATAAATAGAGCTGCCAGAGCCATCCATTGGAGAGAGAATTTGAATGGCCCCTTCGGCAGCCAGCTGGGAGGTGCCTTTATCAAAGGCTTTTCGTTTGCCTACATCTTTTGCATAGACTTTGGCAAAGATTTCTGGCTGAAACTGCGGCATCGGCTTAAACGAAAATCCTCCGGAGAGCGACAGCGTATCGCCGATAAAAAATGTGCCTGGGTTGATCACCCCTATGATATCCCCTGCATAGGCAACATCAAGAGTGGTTCTCTCTCCTGCAAATACACTGTGTGGTCGAGAGAGCCTTACTTCACGTCCTAAACGATGATGCTTGACGACCAAATCTCTTTCAAATTTGCCTGAACAGATACGCAAAAATGCCAAAATATCGCGATGCTTTTTGTTCATGTTAGACTGAATTTTAAATACATAGCCGCTAAAAGGTGTTTCGGCTGGATCAATGCAAATGTCATTGCCGCTTGTATCAGTGGCAAAGCGTGGCTGAGGAGAGGGGGCAAGAGAGATAAAGGCATCAAAAAATGGCTCGATACCGAAATTAGTCAGTGCGGAGGCAAAAAATACAGGAGTCAGCCTGCCTGCCAAAAACTCTTGTTGGTCGTAAGGATTGCCGGCCTCCTCAAGCAAGCTAAGATCTTGCTGGAGCTTGGCAAATTCTTCTTGGCCAATTTGGTCAAGAATGCGTGGATCATCAAGGTTGCAGCGCGTGATATCTGCTTTGAGCATTCCTCCAACAGATGTTTTGGTAAAGAGAGCAGCCCTTTTTTCTATCCTTTCATAGACCCCGCAAAACTGACGGCCTGTGCCAATAGGCCAGTTGTAGGCAGAAGAGTGGATTTGCAGGAGTGTTTCTACTTCGCTCATCAGGTCAAGAGGATCGCGTCCTGGCATATCCATCTTGTTGATAAAAGTCATGACGGGAATTTTTCTCAGCCGGCACACTTCAAAGAGTTTTCGCGTCTGCTTTTCCACACCTTTGGCTGCATCAATTACCATAATAGCACAGTCGGCAGCGGTCAAGGTGCGATAAGTGTCTTCTGAAAAGTCTTCATGACCGGGAGTGTCGAGAATATTGATGATGGTATCTTTGTAGGCAAATTGCATGGCAGAGGCTGTTACCGAAATGCCTCGCTCTTGCTCCATTGCCATCCAGTCGGAAGCGGCCATTTTTCGCCCTTTTCTGCCGCGTACCATTCCGGCTGTGTGCATCATGCCGGAGTAGAGCAGGAGTTTTTCTGTCAAAGTGGTCTTTCCGGCATCGGGGTGGCTAATGATGGCAAATGTACGGCGCTTGAGAATCTCTTGTATCATGCTATAAACCTAGGTAGGGCTTGGAATTATAAACTACCATCGAGTCATTGTCAAAAGAAATTTTTTAACTTCTTAGACAGATATAAAAAAACTGAGAGGGCCTGTTCCCGGTTGCATTTTCAAGTGATTCGCGTAAAAACTCGAAGAAGCGAGGGTAGAAATGAGAGCTACTTTTGCCAGATTCTTCTTTCTTGCACATTCGTAAATGTGGAGCATCATGGTAGTCCCTGCTCCTTTGACGATCTTTTGTTGGTCTTCTGGGTTGTTATAAGATTCTGGCAGAGGTACATTCCATGCAGCAGAAAGCAGTGTTTCTACAAATAGGCGATCTACTTCCTGCATGACGGCTGCAAGCGCCTGGATACGGTCTGAAGAGTCTGTAAGCATGAAAATGGAGAGTTTGGAAAGTCCGTTATTAGCTCTACACCGTGTCCACTCTTGCATATCGGCGATGAGAGAACGCTAGATCTTACCTATGTGTTGGCAGCGTGTGTCTTGAGTTTGAGAGATCCTGTTGTTGATGACTTTTTGCCACTCATCCAATGAAGACTGGACTTTCTTTACAAATTCGCTTTTTGTCTCATCGTTGCTGTCTATTGTAAGTATTTGAATTTTAAATGTAGTGTTTATTGTTGTCATATTTCAATAGATAAAAAATTAAATCAAATATTCTACCAATCGAGCTATTTATTTTCTAATTGTTTGGTCTTGTAAATATTTGTTGAGGTAAATGACAATGCATTGCCTGAACTATGGAGGGTATTATGATAAAGTGTCTTTTTGCATGTATATTGCTCTGCTTCTCTTCAGAGCAGTCGTTTTGCGCACCAAATATCGAGAGGGTATCGCTGCATCTTTGCCAGCAAGAAGATCTTTCGGCTTGTCAAGAGATATTTGTTGAAGCTTTTATGAAGGCCTATGAGGAATTTTCGTGTGAGCAGCTTGGTATAGAAGATAAGAGAGTCTTTCTTACCAATGCCTTCGCAGACGTCTATGACGATCTAAGACATGGTCAGCAAACGCTTGTTGTCGCAAAGAGAGAGGGCAAGATAGTGGGGTTTGCCGGCTTCAAGCCAACAGAGGTGCCACGTCAGCTGTACATTACCCAACTGGCTGTCGATCCAGCCTGCTGGAATCAAGGCATTGGCAGACAGCTTGTATTTTCTGCACTCGATTTGTATCACGATGTTTCGAGCCTTGCTCTGATTGTACGTAAAATCAACAGCGTGGCTCAAGGGTTTTATTTGAAGCTCGGATTTCATGTATCAGAGTATATGCATGCCGGCTACAACCCAGAGCGCTACATTGGTTATGAATGGGTGAGGCCAGCACAAGAGATATCTGAGTGATTTTTGTATTTGCAACCATTTGTTTTAACAGGAGTTGAATTAATGACGATAAAGACGATTTTTTTTAGTGGCTACCCGCAGATGCCCATAGATCCCCCTCTCCCTGTTTTTCCACAAAAAGTAGATGAGTTTTTGAAACAAGTAGATCAAGAGACCGATCCTATAGCTGCTTGGAGAAGTCAAGTCATGTCTGGTCTTGACGAAAAGAGTTCTTACTGGGAATTTGCTCAAAAAATCCTGCAACTCGTGGTTGCAGTCAATAAATCGAAGATCGCCCGCTTTTGTCCAAAAGAAATTTTTGAAATCTGTCTTATAGGGGAACAGAAGCTGCATCAAGCGTCTGTCAGAGGGGCTGCTTATCATTTGAAAAAAGACAAAAATAGTCTTTCTCATTCTTTACTTATAGATCCTCCAAGCAAGACATTTACCATTCTTCTACAGAGGAAGGGACTCTTGAAATGTAAGGGAAATTCAGGAAAAGTCACTTCAGGTATCGAGGTAAAAGTCGCTTCTGCAACTTGTTGTCATGTTGCTGTGAAAGTAAATCATGACAATAAAGAACCATTTTCCGAATCAGAGATTCGTCACTGCACTACGTTTGGGGGATTGAGAACGGTGGTTCAGTATGTAAAGGGAGATAGTGACATACAAAAGTGTATGTTTACAACAGAAGCATACCCGGCTGGAGATCTGACGAAATTGCCGAATTGCACTCATGAGCAAGCACGGCAGATACTTCGGGGTCTAAGCGAAGAAATAGATACCATGCATCGTCAAGGTGTTGTCCACTATGATATCAAACGATCTAATGTCCTTGTTAAATATGAGCCTGAAGGTCTTAAGGTTAAGTTGTGTGACTATGGACTTGCTTTTGATCAAGAAGATCAATGGTCGACCGGTATTTATGGCACTGCCTTATGGAGTGCATTTGAAATATGGGCAGTAAGAGAATGGAGTTCTCTTGAAATATGGGAAAAAATGTCTTTAACTCATGAGACGACTCAGGAAGAGTGCATGGCTCACGATATGTATGCTGTTGGCTGTTTAGCCTATCTACTGTTGACTCGGACAGATGAACAGGAATGGATAGACATTTTGAACGATCTATGGGTGCTGGCAAAGGGTAGAAATATTGCTGCTGTGAAGATGGAAGAGAGAAAACCCTTGCTTGCCAAACTGAAGCAGGCTCATGCTGACTTGTTTCAACGTTTGGGTTTTGAGGCATTAGACAAAAAACAGAAAGCTGGAGAGAAATTGTCTGATTCTGAGCTTCTTTCGTACCTTGTATGTAGGCTGATGGATGTCAGTCCAAAGACGCGTATGAAGGCATCTGAGCTGCGAAAAGTATTGTTTTAAACCCAAGCCTGTGTGTGCACAGGCTTGGTTCTTTTGGGTAGTGCCTATATCACTACCCTTCTTGCAACTACTGATCAATGTTGCAACATTTTTTCGTAGGCAATT
>CAYOTQ010000177.1:0-4600 GCA_964406915.1 uncultured bacterium | reverse complement strand
GTAAGAGGTATACTATGCGGTTTGAACACGTGAAAATTTAAAAGTAGCCGAGGATAATGCAACACAGAGACGCAAAGACTCAGAGGCACAGAGAGTGGCACCCCTACCGAAATTACTGACCAATCCAAGTTGCTTGTCAGTGCAGCTTCATAAATACTCTCAAGCAGTCACGGACCTCCTAGCATGCAGTGAACCTCTATAGCTGCACCAATAATTTCACCTGACAGTTTATTATCCATCTCTGTGCTTCTGAGTCTTTGCGTCTCTGTGTTGAATTATCTTCAGTTACCCCTGACATGGATACCAAAATTAGGTTTTAGAAGAACTCCAATAAATGAATCGTATCACAATTGAGACAAAAACCAATTGACAGTGGTGCTGATCAGCAGCTCACGTTCTTGGAAATGGCTAAATTCATGATCAGAGGCTGGCAGGGTGAGAATATCGGTCTTTGCCATAGATTCATTTCTGCAGCTGAGATACTGTTCATAATGATACATATCCAAGATTTTATCTTGCTCGCCTTGCACGAGAAGGAAAGGAACATGCGCTAGTTTTGCAAGAGGGTCTCGAAGGTTGAGCGAGAGAATTTCCGCAAGGCACTGCTTGTTTAGAAGATGTCCTGCAAAAGAGATATTGTGGCTTTCTTCGTCAAAGGCAAGCTCTCCTTTTTTATGCACCTTGCCTTGTATGAGAGGATTCCATGGTGCGGCATCAAAAAATGGAGCGATCAGAGCCACAGCTTTTGTTTGGGGGATATCTGCTGCCAGAAGGGTGGCAATGCCTCCTCCAAAGGACTTTCCAAGCACACCAAAACGATTTGGATCAACAGCGTTATGACTCAGAAGAAAATTGGCGGCTATCCGCGCGTCTTCAAGCTGACTTGTAATCGTGGTATCTTCAAAATTGCCTTCACTATCTCCACTGCCGCGAAAATCGACACGCAAAGCGGCAATGCCGGATGCGGCAAGCTGTTCTGCTAGCCTGACAGAAAGGCGATATCTGCCGCTCTTATTTCCTCCAAACCCATGGCAGAAAAGTACCCCGGGCACTTGATCAAGTACTGTATCAGAAACTCTCTTTAGCGCTCTTAGGGGCAGGTGGAGGCAACAAAAGAGTTTGAGCCCGTGAGAGACAAGTGTGATTGCTTGGCGTTCTTCATGCATATCTTCTTACTATAAGGTAATTCAGATTTTTAGGTACAATTTGCAGGACAAAAGGAGCGCACATATATGCAGCCTGCCGTACATGTAATTACCCTTGGCGCAAAAAATCTCGAGCGCCTGCGTAAATTCTACGAAGAGGGGCTCGGCTGGAAAGCCTCTTCTATCAGCAATGAACACTTTGTTGCCTTTCATACACAAGGCGTCATTGTCTGCCTCTATCCAGAAGCTCTTTTAGCCGAGGATGCTCATGCTTCTCTTTCCAATAGCCCAGGCTTTAAGGGAATCACAATGTCCCATAATGTGGCCAGCAAGCAGGCGGTTGATGAGCTCATTCAAAAAGCTATCGATGCAGGTGCTACCCTGCAAAAAAAGGCACAAGATGTCTTTTGGGGTGGCTATAGCGGCTACTTTGTTGATCCGGATGGCCATTTCTGGGAAGTTGCATGGAACCCCCACTGGAAGCTGGCAGCCAATGGATCACTTCAGCTTCCTGAGTAATTTAATAAGTGAACCTATTTGTGATGAAGGAATGAATCCGACGAGGTTGACTCTCTGAATTTTGTTCGAAGAGGAGCTTGAGAGGCTCGGCAGGTCTGCTTACAGGCTGAAGCACATTTTCCTTTTCTAATCTATGTTCCTGATATTTTTTATCTACTAACTCTTCTAATTCAAAGACTCGCTTCATAGAGGTTTCACGGTTAGGTGCAAACAGCTCTCTATAGCATCGAATGCAAAACGTTCTTTGGCCGGCAATACTCACAGCTTCTTGCAGGTTCGTTATTTGTCCTTCTGTTGTGGAAAGATGAAAAACTCGAAGGTTTTTCATCTTGCTCAGCACTGGCTTGAGTTGAGTTGCCTGCAGAGGACTTCTCGTGGAAGTATCTTCATCAATCGACAGGTAGATAAGATTTGGGCAGTTGATGGCAAGATTCAAAAGTCCAATCAAGGTAATTTTTGTGACTCCCAGTGCCAGTTCTGTCAACTGCGGATAGACTTTGCCGATGGTGATGCATGCTTCATCAGAGAGCTCTGTCAAGCCTGAAAGATACAATTTTTTTATGTGGGGCTTTGCTTGTATAATTTGTTGAAGATGTTGGTCATGGTCGATGGTTGCTCCAGATAAAGAAATAGAAAGTGTCATGATATACCTCAAATGGTGAGTGCTTTGTCGATTGCTTGAAACTTCTTGGTCAGGGTTTCCTCCTGGCGATCTAGCGAGTCTTTAAGCTGGCTGATAAAGCTGAAAAATTTACCTTGAGTCTTTGCATCAAGCGGATAGATGCTATTTGCATAACTTATTATTTGAGGGACAAAATGGCTAAAGAAAAGTGGCCTCAGGATGCCAGTCTTGATATCGAGAACTTGGTGGAATTTCTTGATGGTGATGAGACTTACGCTCTTTTTTTGCAAGGTTGTGGCAATTGCATCCCAAAACAGCGCGGTTTGTGTATCAACTTGTTCATCAAATAGTGATTCGGCAAGTTTACCAATCCTCTTTGTACTAAGTAGTGAAGAGAGCGTCTTGTCTATATAGAGCTTCCAGATAAGAGCTACAGGACTTTCGTTTGAGAGAAGATCAAGAGAAGTCTCTTTTTCGTCGTCCTTTTGCACATACTGCTTTTGTGCACATTTTATGAGTGATTGAAAGAGGTGGGTAGCTACGTCGCTGTCCAAGGCATTAAAAGCAGGCCATGCGGCCTCTATCTGGTCTGAGAGTGTTTTTGAAGAATAACTATTGAGAAGTGTATAGATATCTCTGGCAGCTTGGGTTGAGGCATCATAGCTTGCAATCGCTTGTCTCAAAGAGTAGGTTTTTAGATTTGTTTCACCAGAAATACATAATTTTTCAAACCCTTCAAGAAGGGGGAAAAGCTCGTCATTCTTGAAAGATCCGAGAAGGCTCTTAGAAAATCGGTGAGCATCAGCGCCTATTTTGAAAATTTGAGGAGTTACACATTGCAAGGTAAGGGCGTGCAGGATAGTTTTTGCTGCTCTATCGGTTTTTTCTTGAAGAAGCTCGCAAGCATATGTATTTACATCCGCTATTCGCTTTAGCTGTTCTGGATGACGTTTGAGTAGGTCAATCAACATCTCCCAGAAAACAATCACGTTTTGTTGCTGAACATCAGAAAGAAAGGTCTTGAGTTCAGGAGTGTCAAAGATCTCTACAAGGGCAAGAGACATATAAGCTGTCCATACATGCACTCCAAGATCAGAGGTGCGAAACCAGACGTCATCACTATTTTCATTGCTGATATACTCTTGGAGTTGTTCCTTGACGAATGTCTCTACCTCCAATGGCGCTTGCTGCATATAGCGGTATAAAAGGTCTTGAAGCCGAGAGAGAACGAGATCGGTTTCTTTTTCCAAGAGGCTCTTCACTTCTGACTTGAGACCGGTTTTTACGGATATTTGGCGAGGAAGGTTTTGGGACGCTGACGTTTTCTCTAAACTTCTTTTCTTTTTCTGTTCCGGTGCGCTTTTTGAAACCGGTCTTCGGGTAGATGACGAAGAAGGTTTTGGAGAATACGTTGTAGAAAAAGAGGGTGTGCTTGTGGACAGGGGAGCACTTGTCATAATAACTCGTATGTAAAATATGATTTTGTATAAGAAAGATAAAAAAGTGTGGAAAAGTTTGCTCTTTTTCGTCTTATATTTCAATACAAAATTTTCGGGTAGATCTTGGTGGCAATACAGACAAGGATAGCAAAAGAAGCAAAACCCACTGCAAAATCAATACAGAGGCTAGAGAGTGTGGCAGCATCTGTGATCATGAAGTTGCGCAAGGCATTGACTTGATACGAGAGAGGGTTGATGTAGGCAAGTATTTGGAGCCAGCGAGGCATCATCTCAATTGGGTAGAGAGCATTGCTTGCAAAAAACAGGGGCATGGTCAGTAGCTGTCCAAGTCCCATAAATCGCTCATGTTTTTTTACAATGGAAGCAACAATCAGGGAAAACGTTGAAAAAAGGGCGCCGCCTAAAATGACAGTGGCAACTACTCCCATAAAAGCCAGCAAATCCCAACGCAAATGAATGTCTAGTAAAAACGACAGAAAATAGACAATAACTACTTGTGATAGGCTTCGAATGCCTGCTGATAAGGCCCTTGCGATCACCAAAGCGCTGCGTGGTGTTGGGGAGACAAGCAATTTATGCAAAATCCCCATATCTCTTTCCCAAATTAAGGAAATTCCAAAAAAGATGGCGATAAACAAAATACTCTGTGCCAGGATACCTGGTGCTATATAGTCCAGATAAGGGAGGCCTTGCGTGGGTATAGCCTGCGTGCGGGCCATGGCCTGGCCAAAAATGAGGAGCCAAATGGCTGGCTGAATCATACGAGTAAATAGGTCTGTAGGATCGTGACGCAGCTTTCGTAGATCTATTTCAATAAGTGCCGCAATTTGCTGGAAGGTTCTTTTACACGTTGG
>CAYOTQ010000176.1:0-4604 GCA_964406915.1 uncultured bacterium | reverse complement strand
CCAGCCCATGAAAGCAGAAAATAGCTCAAGCTATTGGCTTGTGGGGTATATCACAGATAAACAGCTCTTTTCTGCCATTGTCGTGGATTTGATGGGAAATGGCCTTGAAATAGTAAAAATAGAAGAGGAGGCTGGTGGTATTATCTACCAGAATCCACAATTTTCTAACCCCTCGCCTGCCTACTATTCTATACCTGTTTCTTTAGCGGGTGTGACATGGTCTATTTGTGTTCAGCCAAGCAAGCTTTTGATGAGGCAAATGAACTCCTCACTGCCAGAAATTATCCTCGGATTCGGCATATTGCTCTCAACGCTCGTGCTAATTATTCTTTATATTTACTGCACAGACAAAGAGCGCCAGAAAAAATCGGAATTGGCAGAAAAGCGCCTTGAAACCCTTATTCAAGAGTCCCTCGATGCGATTGTTACAACCAATGAGGATGGCTGTATTGTTGGCTGGAATGGCGGCGCCGAACAGATGTTCGGCTATACAAAAGCAGAAGTCATCGGAAATTCCTGGAACATGATACTTTGCGACAGCAGCCTGATTACCAAGGGAATGCACGACAGAACAATATTTGAAATTACAGGAATTCGAAAAGATACCACAGAATTTCCCATCGAACTGTCGCTTTCGACCTGGAAGGTGGCCAGTAAACCTCTCTTGACTTGCATCATACGAGATATCACAGAAAGAAAGGTAGTTGAAAAGTCTCTTCTTGAAGCAAAGACGCGAGCAGAAGAAGCCAATCACCTCAAGAGAGGGTTGCTTTCAAGGATAAGCCATGAAATGCGAACGCCTCTTACTTCAATTTTAGGATACTGCGAGCTGCTGATGTCGCCAGATACACCTCCACAACAGCATGCTTCCTTTGCACAGATTATTCAGAATAATGGCAAGTATCTTTTGAGCCTTATCAGCGATCTTTTAGATCTTACAGAAATTGAAGCAAATACCATTCGCATACATCCCGAGCACTGCTCTCCACGGCCAATTGTACAAGAAATTGCAGCCATCATGTCCCAGTTTGCTACAGCAAAGCAGCTTGACTTTCATGTGGAATACGAAAGCTCTATTCCTTCCTCTATTTACAGCGATCCAAAGCGCATCTCCCAAATCCTCTTCAAGCTCGTCGATAATGCAATCAAATATACAGAAAAAGGAGGCGTCAAAATCATTGTTTCAGCAGTGGGAGAGTGCCTGCAATTTTCTGTGTGTGATACCGGCAAGGGAATACCTCCCGACGTATCCAGAAAAATCTTTGTGCCATTTTCTCATGACAGCGCCCCGAATACAAAGATGCAAGGAAGCGTTAGCATAGGCCTTACACTGGTAAAAAAGCTGACAGAACTTCTTGGAGGAAAGATTTCTTATTATACAGAAATCGGCTTGGGCAGTACGGTTGTTGTCACTCTTCCCACAAATGTAATAAAGGAAACTCCCACAGAAACAGCCATCTCAGCTATAGGAAAAAGTGCTCACAATCAAACTAAAACACCTCCTCGACAACAGCCGCTTGCCAATATGCGAATTTTGCTTGCAGAAGACAATGAAGACACAAGACAGCTCATGTGCCACCATCTGAAGAATGCCGGCGCACAGACAGAGACGGCAGATAATGGCCAGAGCGCCTATGACAAAGCGATATTTGCTCTCAAATCTCAAACCCCATATGACATCATTTTGATGGATATCGAAATGCCCCATATGACAGGAATGGTAGCCACTCAAAAACTTCGAGAAGCTCAATACCATGCCCCTATCGTAGCCCTTACTGCATATGGAACAAAGGAAGAGGAAGAAAAATGCCTGGCAACAGGCTGCAATGCAGTCCTTGTCAAACCTATTGCCCGTGATATCCTTATTAACAAACTTCTAATGTATACTCTCTAAGTTCTTGTCTGTCTTCTTCGAATTTTCGACCTGAGAGCATGAGGAGGAAGGTTTTTCCTGAAGGTTAAGCTCAAAATAAAAGATCGAACCCTTTCCAGGAACACTCTGAAATCCAATCATGCCATTATGAGCGGTGATGATATCTTTACAGATGGCAAGCCCAAGCCCATGAGAAGTCTCGCCGCCCGTTGGCTTGACAGAAAGTTTCGCAAAAGGAACAAATACGCGTTCTTGTTCCTCTTTCGGGATGCCTTTTCCCTCATCATGAATTTCAACTCGAAGCCTCTCTCCAAACTCTCTAACAATCATCTGTACAGCTGAATAGGGATTAGAGAATTTGAAGGCATTTGTCAGGAGATTACTCACCACTTGCTCAATCTTTGCAGCATCAAAAGAAGCCGCTTCTTGGCCCAGGTGCATTTCCATCGAAAAATTAATTTTCTTTTTTTTCGCTAGCATGTTGTTAAAGTCAAAGATTCCTTGGAAAAAAGCTCGAAGGTTGACCTCACTCTGTTGGATCTGAAAAACTGTAGAACCAAGCGAATTGGAGAGTAACAAGTCATCTAACAGCTGCATCATCGAAGTGCTTGCTTTGGAGATCAAGAGAAGAAATTGCTTTTGCATGTCAGAGGCCGTTTCTGCTAATTCTTCCGATAAAAGAGATGAGCTTTCGATAATGACTGATAGCGGGTTTCTCAAATCATGAGCTGCCATGCTGAGCATGCTATCCTTTTTTTGATTTGATTGGTATAGAGCCTCCACCATCGCATTAAATGTTTTTCCAAGCTCTCCAATTTCATCAGTTGTCGTAATAGGGACTTTTTTGTGCAAATTGCCATCGGCAATCTCCTGACTCACAGCCTTAAATTGAAGGATAGGACGTGAAATTTGAAAAGCGATAAAACTACTGGCACATGTTGCAATAACAAAACTTGTGCCCAACACCATCAAAAAGATGTTTTCTGATTCTTTAGCAAATTCAACGGAATTTTTTTTCCAGACTTGCAGAGTTTTCAATTGAAGAGAGATCTGCTGTTCAATCCACCGACTGAGATCTCCCTCTGCGCTGACCAGAGCTTCTTTTTCCCTGGCCAGCTCTTTATCAGAGCGTCCTTTTTCTATAGCTTCAATAAGCGCAAGAGAACTCAGCGTCACGTTATTTTTTATTGTGTTAAACTGCGCAACATCGCATGTCCCTGCTTCTACAAACTGCTCTTGCCAGCTATTGAGATCGGCCATCAGTGCGAAAAGCTCATCTTTGTTTCTAGAAGACTCCTCTTTTGAAGAAGCGTTTTGAAAATTTGCTGTCATTGTCTGAATTCGAAATGCACTATTTTTCATTTCCAGTAAAGCCTGTATTCGAGGAAAGAACTTGTTTGAGATCATGTCACTTCCCTTGCGAGTCTGCTCTTCGTTTTGCAAAAAAAATGTGGCAAGAGGAACTAAAAGAAGAGGAATGATTAGAAAGCCAATCGTCATTTTCACCGCAATCAAATGACGATAGCCTATCGCTAAGAGCGTGATGAGCATGATGCAGGATGCAATAAAAGCCACAAGAAATGAGAGATTTTCCGGAGAAAGTGCAAAATGCTGACCGGAACTTGTGACAACAGGTGAGTCTGTTGGCAGGCAGACAGCTGCCATCATGCCTGTATAATGCATGCCAGCAATTGCTCCACCCATTACAAGAGCACTGCATATTTTAAATATATGCCGGCGCATCTTCGATCGCACCTCACATTTCAACATAAGCCATAAGGCAGCAAGCGATGCTGCAATAGCGATGCCTAGAGAGAGAAAAAAAAGAGAGGGTATATAGCGAATTTTTACTCCCAGCATCGCCGCCATTCCCGTGTAGTGCATACTGGCCATGGCAATTCCAAGCAGAGCACCTCCCAGAAAAAACCGAAATTGGCCAACTCGAATATCTGGCTTTTGTATCAAAAAGAAGGCAAACCCAGAGGCTATAACAGCGACAACCAGGGAAAGGAGGGTGAGAGAAAAGTCATACCCCATTGGCATCGGCATAACAAAAGCAAGCATACCGACGAAATGCATAGAGAAAATACCAGCTCCCATCGCACAAGCCCCCCCGATAGCTCTCCAGCGGATAGAGCGCCCGCGGTCTTGCCGTATGCTATGCGCGATTTCAAGAGCTACAAATGACGCCAAAACAGCGACAATGTAGGAAAGAAACACGATTTTGCCAACATAATATCCCTCCATCGCATCTAGAGGAGGAGGACCGTATTGAAAAAAATCAAACTGTATCATATCTTTTGTAACATCGTAATATAAGCCTTGCCAATTGCTTCTCCTTGAATACGCCCAGCCTGTACATCAATAGGAAAATCGATGCCTCCCCAGACACGTGATTGGGATGCCGTCTCCGCAAGCTCTAGCCAATGCGTTTTTTGCTCTGGGAAGAAATATATGAGAACCCCTGCCGCAGCGAATGCAAGGGTCGAATGACCCGCAGGATAGCTTGGATATGGCGGTGTTGGCATCGTCGTGATCATCTCAGGAGCTAGCATAAAAGGGCGCTTGGTCCAGTAGGTATATTTTGAGTCGAATGCACTGATAACTGCATCAGCGAGGGACATCGACAGGATCGACTTGACGAGCAACAGCTTGGCCAGCGGCACATACTGGGTATTCATATACTCAGTAGCAACCTGAATCCAAAGACCGGGAGGAGAGATGGTACCAG
>CAYOTQ010000175.1:0-4622 GCA_964406915.1 uncultured bacterium | reverse complement strand
GATCTGCCATTTGAATCTGGGCCCAATGCCTATATTGATCCAAAATTAAAACTCTGTTTTCGCTATTTTTTTGTGAGAAAGGTAATGTTTGTGCGCTACGCCCAAGGCTTTGTGTTTTTGCCTGGAGGATATGGCACGCTTGACGAAATGTTTGAAACACTTACGTTGATTCAAACAAAAAAGATCCAGCCGGTACCTATCTATTTGGTTGGAACAGCCTTCTGGACAGGGCTTATTGACTGGCTTAAAGGAGGATTGCTTGCGTCGGGATGTATCGACTCTAGCGATCTTGATCTCTTTATCCTCACTGACGATTTAGATGAGGTCGCAAACGGCCTGGAACAGGCGTATCACGATAAATTGAAGCTACGAGAGCCAGAGATTTAACAACAGTCTCTTATCGAATGTGTCTTGCGCCTTGTATGAGCACTCGTAGGCACTCTTCAATCTCGTCCTTAGTCGTATAGCGACTGAGAGAAAAGCGCAGCGATGAAAATGCTTGCTTTCTCTCAAGCCCCATGCGTAACAATACACGCGAAGGCTCTAAAGCACCAGATGCACAGGCAGATCCCAGAGAGGCAGCAATGCTATTCATATCAAGATACATCAACAGAGCCTCGCCATCTACAGAACCAAAACAGATGTTGGATGTATTTGACACTCGAGGGCCTTGTCCATTTATCACAATCCCAGGCAGCTCTTCTTTGAGCCGCTCTTCAAAAAAGTCACGAAGCTCACGCATCTGTGACGAGATCTCATGAATAGATTCATGTGCAAGACGCATAGCCTCTGCACAGGCCGCAATAGCTGCTACATTTTCTGTACCTGCACGCCGCCCATACTCATGATCGCCTCCTGTAAGAAACGGCGTCAGCGGTAATGTCTTGCGCACCACCATTACCCCCACACCCTTCGGTGCATGAAACTTATGTCCGCTAAAAAAGAGTGCCGAAACCCCTTTTGGAATTCGAAATGACTCTTTTCCAAAGAGAGCCACGGCGTCTACGATAAAAGGAATTTTTCTCTCCTGAGCTATTTGAGCAATAGCTTCTATATCTGTCAGCACACCCGTTTCATTATTGGCCGCCATAAGCGAAATCAGCCTTGTTGCAGGGGTTATTGCCTTGCTTACAGCCTCCGGCGTCACCGCTCCCCACGACCCAGTATCTAAAAAGCTCACGTCGACACCTGCGGACTGTAGCTGACTGAGCGTCTGATACACAGCTGCATGCTCAAGGCCGCTTGAAATGACATGCCCCTTTAGCTCAAAGCCAAATATACCTCGCAAAAGCAAATTTGCAGCTTCTGTTGCCGATGCAGTAAAGATCACTTCATGAGCTGGCACATCCAGAATCGAAGCTATTAAATTTCGTGCTTTAATAAGGCGAGCTTTTGCCTCTTGGCCTGGTCGATGGACACTTGAGGGATTTGCAAAACAGCTCTGAATACAGTCGACAAAGACTTCAGACACACTTGGTGCTAAAGCTGTCGTTGCATTGTTATCAAGATAGATTTTCATGCGCTCTATTAACTTCTACCAAGACAGCGGTTACATTATCGTATCCGCCCTTTCTTTTTGCCAAAGCAATCAATGTACGTACCTTTTCTTCCACAGTGAGGTCCATAGAGAGTACATCATTAATTTCCGGATTCGTCAGAAGATCTGACAGACCATCTGAGCAAAGAAGGTACAGGTCATTTATCGAAACGCGAGCCATGTTAATGGTAGGCTCTACAAAGGGCTCTGTTCCGATTGCTTTTGTTAAGACATTTTTATACGAATACTCTTCTACCTGCTTCCGAGGGATAGAGCCGCCTCGCTCTAAGAGCTCACAGAGAAGCGAATGGTCTGATGTGAGCTGTTGAAGTAGCTCGGTGCGCTTGCGATAAATTCTAGAATCCCCAACATGTGCGTAAATCACTGAATCATCATGAAAGCAGAGACAGAGAAAAGTAGTGCCCATGCCACCTAACAGCTCATGCGTCTGGCTGAGATCATACACAAAGCGGTTGGTGCGGCAAATCGCCAGACGAATTAGCTCTGCTGCTTGCTGAACAGAACGTGTCTTTTGCTTCTCATTTTCAAAAAGCTCTTTTATATACCCGAGAAAGAAATGTATAGCCTCTCTCGCCGCCACCTCTCCTGCTTGGTGTCCACCCATGCCATCTGCAAGGACAAACAGATGCAACTCCGGCAGGCTTCCCCACGCATCCTCATTATTTTTTCGGACAAGTCCTGTATCAGACAACCCATAGGCTGATAAGGTATAGGGCTCCAAATGCAAATTCATCTCCGACGCCAAACTACTCACCGTATAACAAAACGCAAAACCTTACAAAATGTCCTCTTATGAACGCAGCAAGACCATCGCACACACACTGAGCAGATTAAAGCAGCTATGCATGCCAATCGTGGTCCAAAGAGAGCGCTCTCTACAATAAAAAATTCCCATAAAATAAGAATAGAGAAAAAGTCCTATCATCAACTCAATATTTGCACTTGCTTGCTCAGCTGCATAGTGGAAAAAGGCAAAACAGCCGCTTGCGATGATGATGGCAGCCCTTGGTCCAAGATGTCCTGAACAGTAATTTTGTAAAAAGCCACGAAATAGCAGCTCCTCTACTACTGGGATCACCGTCACAACAGCCACTACAAATAGCCAAAAAAGCCACGGAATATGCTCAAGAGCCTGCAGTTCCGCAAGAGCTATTTGCTGCTGAACAGGCTCCAGGCCAACCCATGTTGTAACTTGATGAATCGCCTGAACGACAATCATCACTATTGGATAGGTCAACAATGTATACAATACACCCTTGAGAAAGGCAAGAGAAGCCTGTTTGCCTCCTTGCTTATTTCCCCAAATCAATGACTGGATCTCAGAGGAATGTATCAAGCTAAAGCCTGTGAGTAAAATAAAGGCCACCACAATCGTCAGAAGCTGGGTAACCTTTTCCTTTTGCAACTGGTCAAAAAATGACATTCCATGGGTGTCACAATAGTTGAGAGCCTTTCCTATCCACTCAGGCACAAAAGCGCAAGTACTCAAAAAGAGTAAAAAAGCAATTAAAGGACTCATGAGCGCCATAGGCACGCCCCGGTCAGCTCCCTTTGGCAGCTGCAGCATCTGGCGATACCACAAGATGCCAAGAGCTATCAACGACCAAACAGCGACAATGCAAGAGAGCAAATAAGGATCTTTTATTTCTTCAAGCACAAAGTTTCCTCAATTTTTTGAGCCAGATCTCGGCCAAGTCGGGCACTCACTAAAGAAAGCTGTTGCTTTGGAAGCTCTTTTACTATCATGTGATTGCTCTGCACAAGCTCTTGACGCACCATCTTTGCTGTAGAACCTCGAATATCTACAATCTTGACTCTTACGGCAATTGCAAGCACGCGAGCATCTTCTTCGCGAATATCCGCAAGATAAAGAGGCTTAATAGCTCCCCGCTTATATGGCATGACCTGAATGCTGGCAAGTTCCATCAGACAGACATAATCTGTTCCTTGAATTCGTTTATATAGCGTAAGCTCACGATCACTGGCAAGTGATTTTTCAGAGATGGAATTGAGCATTTTTTGAATAGCACCCTTAGGCGGGATATAGATCTTTCCTTCACGTTTGAGTCGATTGCGCACGCTATTGGTGAGAGTATCTGGAAAATTGCCTGGAAAAAGGGTCTCTAACGTTTTTTTCTCCTGGACGTCTAAGCCATCATAGACTGGCAGCAAAGCAATCGATGGTTTTTTGGTACCATTATCATAATAGGGGAAAAAGTCTGAATAACGTGTACGGCAACCACAAAAAAACAGAGGAACACATAAAAGAAGAAGCAGACGAGAATACATAACAAACTCCAAAAAATATTCATTCTACTTCAATCTCTCTCTTTATGATAAGAGAAATGTGAAAAAAGTGCCGGAGAGTGCTCTTCACATGACAACGTGAGTCCTTAAGGCTGCTATCTTCCGATCCTGACCTGGTTCGAACTGAGCCATTCAAAAAGTTCCCCGGCAGTGATAGTATGCGTCACTTGTCTGTTATTTGCAACAAATGTTCATTGAAGAAGCCAATGAGGCGCTTTGCTGCATCCATAGCATTGGCTTGGCGCCATAAATTAACAAAATGATCCTCTCCTATATAGATCGCCATTTGTACTTCGCGATTCAATCTTTTGAGGGCGACAAAGAGTTTTTCTGACTCTTCTACACGGCTTATCTCATCATAGTCGCCATGAATCAAAAAAAGAGGTGTATGGATGGTATCTGCGAGAAAGTAGGGAGAATTTACAAGATAGCGCCAGATGTTATGCCAAGGATGTGACCCCATCCTCCCCTGACTTTGTTCTGACCAGCGCTGAGCAAACAAATCTTGGCTATCAAAATAGCCATACGCTCCTGGCAGGTCATAGACTCCTGCGATCGCTACTGCTGCACGAAAGAGATTCGTTTTGCTGATCATCGCCGCAACGCCGTAGCCTCCATAGGAATGACCGATCAGACCAAGGCGGCGTGGATCTACATAACCAAGATCGATAGCATGATAGATTTGCGGCAGGAGAATATCTGTCATCTGCTGGACAGGATTGCCAGCGTGCCCTTCTGGCTCAATAGGCATATCCGG
>CAYOTQ010000174.1:0-4650 GCA_964406915.1 uncultured bacterium | reverse complement strand
AGAAGAGCAGCATTATCCGCGTATCAAACCACCTCTCACAGGTATGCACTACCCTAGATCTTACCTCCTTTACTCATGAACAGCTGACTCATATTTTACAGAATGTAAAAGCCGTCAATGCGAAAATTCACCTTCATAACAAAAAAATTTGGACTTCCCTTTTCGCATGCCCTACGCTCGACCAACAGATTATACGTCTACAACAACGGGTCGATGACACTCGCCTTAATAAAACAGTTCAAAATATAATGTTTTTCCCAAGTCCGGAAGAGTTTCAAAAGCTTGATCCCAAATTCATTTCTGGGCAATGGGAGCGGAATAATGAGCTCTTATTAGGATGCATTGCCTTACATACAATTGCTCCTCTGGGATTTTCAGGACAGCAGCCAGATGGTCTGAATAAATTATTAGATACACGTCATGCCTCGTCCAACTCTTTGCGAGATCATATATGGGTAGCAGGTTGCAACTACCAGTTAGACCCTATTACTTTTTTAGCTGACTTGACAGTTCTTGCAAGTGTAACCACAAATTATGCAACTGATTCTACGAATAAGCACGGTGGTATCTTTTTTGTAAATCCAGATGGAAAATCGGCCTATTCCGAAAAAATTGGATGCAATGGTGGCCTTGCCGGTCTTGTTGACGAACAGTCCTCTTCGATTGAGAGTGAGAGTGCAAATAAATTTATTCAGCTCACCCAAAGAAAAAAGACCAGCTGCCCTCTGGATTATACACAATTTCCTAAGCAAGGGTTTTTGAGCAGCTTAGAAATACCAACTACCAATGAAATGATAGTCTCTTTCACTAAAGACAAATACTCAGAGCGTATTTATGGAGTCATCACCACAGACCAGCTCATGTATTCCGATTCTTTTCTAGTAAATTTGTATAAAGAGCGCCAACAGATACTGCAACAAAAAGGAGTCAATGAAGCGATTCCTTATGTGCATCGGGAATATTTTGCCAAACGTCTAAACTGCCAGCAAGTGATTCTTCATGCCCTGGAAAAAATGGGACTATTTGCCAGTGCAACGCCAGAACAAATCGAGAAATACCGCTCAAAGGGGTCGGAATTGATGAAGCGCTTTGACGAGGTCACAAAAATTGAAGCGACGGCGTTAAAACAGCTTGCCGGGCAGTACTGGAACAGAGACCCTCATTTTTATTTCTGGTCTTAGAGCCTGTCTTCGAATTAATATTCATCGATTTTTGGGATTATTTTAACCTCACCTGAGCAAAAATAATCCCAAAAATCGATAAAATCTTAATTCGAAGACAGGCTCTTAATGACTCTTGCAATTTGTCTGCTTGCTATTTACGTTTTTTGTGCTTTCTGAATGTATCTTTCACTAAATACTTCATCAATTCACGTAAGTGGGTAGCAGACCCTCTGCGTGCCGGATTTGGATCGATCATCCTCAGAAATATTCTTTCAAATCGCTCTTTTTTGTACTTCTTTTCCCTATTTGGATTTTTTGATATCCAGTAGGCAAAGCGCTTTTTGCGAAACTCATTGAGCTTATGTACAAACATCTGCTTTCGTACTACAGGAGAGCGAGTGATATCACGAACATAGTCTTTGTTAATCCAAGGAGGACGTCTACCGGTCAGCAATCGATAGCAGATACATCCTGCTGCATAAATATCAGCTTGCTGATAATCCTTACCAGTGAGGGTGTGGTGATGGATTCCTTCTGGTGGAATATAGTAGGGATTGCCCTGCGCTTCTTTACCTACGAGTAAATGCAAAGGCATCGCGCGTCCAAAATCTGCCACAACAGCTTTGTGCCGTTTTATTTTTCCATGTCTTGCCTTCTCGACAAAGCAATTTTTCAAGTTAACATCTCGATGAGCCAGATTTTTGCTATGGATGCTAGCAAGACCGTTGATAATGTCGTGGGCAATGTGCATTCTATGACGTAGAGACAGCCGGCGCTTATGACTCTCTTTCAGCACTTCGGCGAGTGATCCACCTTTATAGTACTTACACAAAATCGTGTACTGAGTCACGCCCTCATTATTAATCCGTGTCGTATACGCATGGACCTTCAACACTCCAGGCATACCATGTACAGTCTCAAGGGCTTTCATTTCATCTTGCATCGGCGCAATAGAAGTACAATGAGCCACTATCTGCGGCTTTTTCGCATCATACATAATTGACTTTGTCACGATTTTCTTATAACCCTTGCCGAGAATCTTGATTCCGCGAGATCTCAAGTGGATAAACGAGCGGCGTGTTTCGGGATCTATTTCTATAGAGCGTGCAAATCCAGTCACAGCACGGCTGATATAGTTGCCCTTCTTTGCCGCCACCGTATCGATTTCTGCCTCAATAAAGAGTGCCATCTGGACCAGGTCGGCAAAGGAGACTTTCGCCTCTTTTGCAAAAGCCTGCATTTTCATAGAAGCTTTTACAGCGTTCTTAAACTCGTGGCAATCGCTGCCATTGGCAATCTTCTGCAAGTCGCGCTGGCTGATTTCAGTAAGAGCTGTCTTTGTCATATGTCCAAGCATTCGCCACTGCTTGCCTTTGGCATAGTCTTGCAACACTTTTTGCCAATATCCTATGACAACTGATTTTTTTTCTCCTTTTGGTAAGAGGAGCGCTTCATGTGAAGCAAAAGCAGGTACAGAAACAAGAGAAGTCACACACAACAAGAAGCAGGCTCGGGCATATCTTTGAATCACATCAGGCAGGCGTTGCAGCATACTATACCTTTATCAACAAAATGTTTTCTAATCGCATGAGGATATGGTGTCAGAGGGTAATTCCCCAAAATGTACGTTATCCAGCAAATATTTTTATACTCTTCCCTTCACCTATTAATAGCAACAGTTTTTGTTTTCTGGAACAGAGAAGTTCGCAAAAAAATTTGACAATTAAAATTTTATTTTATACAAGTTGGGAAAAGAGAGGTCTTTATGAAACAGAAATTTTTTGCCCTCTATACACTAGCGCTATTGCTTACTTGCAGCCTGACAGCAGATGTGGCGAAAGATGACCTATCGCCAAGCGCCAAATCACTGCAAAAACTCAAAGAAGGCAATATTCGTTTTTCCACAAACCATCCGCTCTATCCCCATCAAGAAGAGGCGAGAAAAATAAGCGTGGTTCATGGACAAAAACCTTTCGCTATCATCTTGAGCTGTGCCGATTCTCGGGTGCCTCCTGAGCTGATATTTGATCAGGGCATCGGCGATATTTTTGTGGTGCGCGCTGCCGGAAACGTTGCAGGCCCGATCGAACTCGACAGTATAGAGTTTGCAGCCAATCACCTACAAGCGCCCTTGATTGTGGTGATGGGCCACCAACATTGTGGAGCTGTAAAAGCTGTGATGGCAAATCAAGCCACATTCTATGATATTGAGAATATTGCTCCCTTTATACAAAATGCTGTGAGCCAAGTGCGAGGCTTTCCAGGAGATACTCTGGAATGTGCCGTCATTGCCAATGCAATCAATGTTGCAGACAACCTCTTCGCAAGTCCTGTTCTGGCAAAACTTGTCTCTGAACAGAAATTACGTATTATTCCAGCCTACTACGACCTGGCAACAGGAAAAGTGGTGTTCTTCGAGAATAATTAATGAGATAGGCAGAGTAAAATGGCTCTCGCAGCAGCCACACGCAGACTTTCAGATGGCTCTTGGAGAACTTGAGAAAGAAACGCAAGCATATCGCAAGAGCCTATAGCTCCTATCGCCGACTAGATCTGCTCTTTTATCTGTCTTGAAGCATGTGGATACTGTTTTTCTAAGACACGGAGGGCAGCTGCATCTTTTGAATAAAAGGCCAAGAGAAAGGCAGCCTGGAGTGCTACATGCTCATCAGGGTCTGTAAGAAGCACCTCCACAGCTTCTGTTGTCTGCAGATCTTCTTGTAGGAGTAAAAAAGCTGCCTGTCCACTCACACCCCATGTATGATGACGTAAAAAGGGCTTTAATAGCTGCGATATCTCTTTATACCCAACTGCCAGCAGCATACTGCATAGCTCTAAACGTGTGATGAGATCTTCCGTCTCAGGCAATTGGGCGATACCTTCTACATGGACGCTTCTGGTGGGCGCTACAAAAGAAAATACCCCAAGCGAATCCCATGAAAGCCTCTCTTCAATATTTTGCAGACATGAGGCAAGTATATCTGAGGCCACATCAAGATGCTCTCTTTGCCATATCAGATAGATCGCCAGGTTCAAGCGAACCAGAGGGTCATTGCTGAGGCGGCACATATCAGAAGCTAGCAATACTCCCCGACTTCCTGTAGCAGCAAGACTTGCGCATGCCCAGAGGCGCGTAGTTTTATCCGCTGAGACAAGCCACTGGCGAAAGTGTTGTTTTGCCTGCTCTCTATCGGCACTCTGTCCATATCGCAGACAGTACCAAGCTGCACAAAGCGCTGTCCTGATATCTTGATGCGACATAAGCGGCGCAATCATTTGAGCCTCATTTTCTTCAAACTCCTCACGGGTGATTCCAACACACTGAATCGCCATCAAACGCACTTCAGGAGTAGGGTCAAGAATGCACGGAATAATCAGTGCAAGATGAGGAGTTGCTAGTTGATCAAGCACCAGCCTACAGGAAAGATAGCGACAAAAAGCGCGATTGCTCTCACTTAGCTGTTGAATAATGGCAGGATATAGGTTG
>CAYOTQ010000173.1:0-4661 GCA_964406915.1 uncultured bacterium | reverse complement strand
GTGCTGTGGCGTGCTTGCAATATGGCTTTGAAACGCTGCAGCTGAAGGAAATTGTTTCGTTTACGGCTATATCGAACGTTCGTTCCCAGCGCGTCATGGCAAAGGCAGGCATGCTGCATGATGAGGCAGACGATTTTGACCACCCGAGCCTTCCAGATGGACATCCTCTCAAAAGGCATGTTCTTTATCGCATTTCCTCAGGTGCCTGGAAAAAGGAATGAACCGATGCTGAGCTGGACAGAGATCGTTCAAAACTATATCACGAAACACTCCGACCAGATCAGAAAAACCACACAGCCTCTAAGGCAGCTCTTTGGCATAGGCTACTTTACCTACCATCGTATTGACAGCAAAGGAAAATATACCGTCCTTGTCGATCGTCCGGACTGGGCAGAGCATTATGTCAGCGAGCAGATCTTTCAAAACGATCCCTTCCTCCGCGACTACTCTATGTATGAGTCAGGCATCTGCGTCATGGACAAACACGGCTCACGTGAGCATCAAGAAAAGCTGCTGTCATCAGCAAAACAGGTCCTCAATTTGGATTTGGGCGTCATGTTCATTCAAAAGCAGGCCACATGTGCCGAGTTTTTTGGCTTTTGCGGGAGCAAGAGGGCAAGCTCTCTTGAAATGCTCTACGTGAATCACCCCGGCCTCTTACATTCATTTTGCACTCACTTCAAGAAACAATTCACCCCCCTTCTTACACAAATGGAAGACGAAGCAAGCTCACTAATCGATCTCAAGGGCCGCGATTTTTTTTGCAAAGAACCTATTTGCCAAAAAGTAGCCCCTGACACCATTCAAGACTACTATAAGACTATTGGAAAGCAAGCAGAAGTCGAACACGCTGGCAAACTCTCCGCAAGAGAAAGAGAGTGTCTAAGGCTTCTTATCGAAGGCAAGTCTGCAAAAGAGACAGCTATGCTGCTTGGCCTCTCCAGGCGTACTATCGAGTTTTACTTTGAAAACATCAAAGACAAACTTGCTTGCTGGAGTAAGCAGGAAGTCTTCCAGATTGCCAAAACACTGGCAGACCTAGGGCTGCTATAATTTGGACTCTTATAACCTGAGTTTTGGGTTTTTCTCTCGATGGAATACAGAGAGATTCCGAGTCAGAGTGCGATTTTTTCGCCGCATCCAATGGCTTGCGCTCTATGGATGCGACGAAAAAACTCGCAATATGACCGGAAGATCCTGTATTTCAAAGAGAAAAACCCAGAACTCAGGTTTATAATACCGTATTCATTACGGTAAATTGCTGTTTTGCCATCCGCTACACTCTCTTCTTTTTGGAGGCCGCATGATACTTATATCACTATGTACATTATTAAATCTTACATCTCCCAGCAGAGAGGAACGCATGACAAAATTTGAAACCTTGCAGGAATTTGAAAACTTTTATGACGCTATGCTTCCAGCCGAAGAGAAGAGCGAAGAGGCGTTTGTATGGCTCTCGGGGATTCCGCACCCGTTTTTTAACGCTGTCATGCATGTTGCAGCAAGCACAGACGTGACAAGCAAAGTAGATCTTCTCCTCTCTCACAATAGACCTCTTTCTTTTTGGATACACAGTGAAAATAAAGCAACTGGATTGGTAGACATACTCACAAAGCGAGGATTTGCGCCGGTCCTTACCTATCCCCTCATGACCTGGCAGGTACAGCAGACAGAACAGCAGACAGAACTGCCGCAGGCGCAAATTGCAGTGGCTGATTGGGAAATTTTTCACGACATTCTGGCGGTCTCATTTCAGCTGGACACTGAAGTAAAAAAGCAATATGCACAAATGCTTGAACATGTAGAAGCAGAGCATTACCTGCTATATTTGGATGGTCGGGCGGTGTGTACAGGAACATTGATTGTCCGTGGAAAAATGGGAGGCATATTTAACATTGCGACATTGCCCGAATATCAACAAAGAGGCTGCGGACGCTCGATGATGCAGTTTCTTATGCATAGAGCCGCTCAACTGGAGCTTGATCAACTCATCCTACTCAGTTCCCCTGTGGGGAAAAGGCTCTATTCATCGCTCGGATTTACCACATGTCTGGATATCGAACTGTATTTATTAGCTGCCGGTTGAAGTGTAGCGACGGATACCTAAACGCCAAAATAGGCAAGAGAGCGCTATAAACAGGCATCCTGCAAGAGGAAAGAGGACGAGCGACCATCCGGGCATGCTTTCGTGGCCAAGGAAGCTTGCCACCGGAAAATAACTCACACAGCCAAGAGGGATGATGTAGAGAAAGATCAGCTGAAAGGCTTTTGGGTAAATAGTAATTGGGTACTGACAGGTCTCCACGCCCCCAAAACTGGCAATATTCATCAGCTCAAGGCTCTCTGTCGTCCAAAAGGCAACTGTTGCCTGAAGAATCATCAGGCCATAAAAGAGGCATGCTGTGCCAATAGTTGTCCAGGCAATCAGCAACAGAGGAAGTGAAAAAAAGGGTATTTCAAGAGATCTGAGTCCGACCACCAGCACCACAAGTCCTTGCAGAAATCTGCCAAGCCGCATCAGCTGCACCTGGGATGCTGCCACCTGAAAAAGCGATCCAATCGGACGCAAGAGGACACGATCAAAATCAGCATGAAGGAGCATCTGATCAAATTTATCCAAGCCTCGTGAAAAAGCCTCTGCAAAGCCAAATCCCATATGTACAATACCATAGAGGACACTCACCTCAGCAAAGCACCAGCCCTCCACCAATTTAAATCTGTCAAATAATATCCAGATACTCACAATGCCAACAAAAGTGGAAAAAAAGTAGGAAAAGGCAAGCATCGCAAATGAGGCTCTATATTGCATTTGCGAGCGTATTGAAATCGACAGCAGCTTCATAAATAGCGCTATATTATGCCGCATCTCTATCCTCCCTGAATCACTACTTTTTTCATCGCTCTTCCCATCAACCACTTTCCCCACAGAATAAACAAGAGCATCCATCCCACCTGTATAGCGGCATAATAGCCAAAGTCTGAGGCAGCAATCATCCCTGTGTAGAGCCTACAAGGAATATCTCCAATTGCTCGAAAAGGCTGCGCCATCATGAATGGCTGCAGCCAGTCGGGAAAGAGGGGCAAAGGCACGACAAGACCCGACAGAAAGACAGCAATCGGTGGTATAAGCCGAAGCAATCCCTCGCCGCAGAGCGTCCAGAAAAGAGAGGTAAGCATCAGTGTGGTGATAGAAGCAGAGAGAAGCGTAGCAAAAAAGACAGAGACAACAAAGCAACAGAGCGCCTGCCATGATGCTGGTTGCTGAAGGCCTAGAAAAAGGCCCGCGATAATAAATATGGGCAGCGAGCGCATCAACGTAGGCATAATTCGCATGGCTAAACAGCGCCAAAACCAGAGCCAATAAAGATCTAAGGGGCGTACAAGCTCGTAGGCAATCTGGCCGCTAGAAATCTGCGCTTCTACTTGCTTGTCAACATTCCACGGCACCAGCAGCCAAAATGCCTGGTTAATCCAGACAAATGTCATTGCCGTCTCTAAAGAAATTGGGCCATATTGGGCACCTTGCCGATAAAAGGCAGCAAGCACCATCGTAAAGACCAATCCCCAAAAAAGCTGGGTAAAAATCCCTGCAATAGCAGCTGCGCGATACTGAAATAGCGCACTTGCACGGGCTCGAAAAAGTGCTGCATATCTGTTCATAAATTGTTTTTGCGATAAAAGTTAGCAATAATTTCTTCGATCGGCGGATTTTCGATATAAAGATCGCGTATCGCATGGTTTTGCGTGATACGTCGAATAAGCTCGCATGTAGATGTGGTGACAGGATTATATGCAAGCCACACGCGATGACCTTCTTGCTTGAGAAGCACGGCTTGTGAATCGTGCACCGTCTCATACTCTTGATAGAGGTCAATAATCATCCGTCGCTCGGGCAGCATCTTTTTGCGTACATCGTCGATGGTCCCATCAAGATAAATCTTGCCTTCATTTAAGATCAATACACGCTCAGCCAGAGCTTCGATATCATCCATGTCATGCGTTGTCAGCAAAATAGTCACCTTGTGCTCTTTATTGAGCTGGCGAATAAAATCACGTATAGCAAATTTACTTACAGCATCCAGCCCTATCGTTGGCTCATCTAAAAAGAGAATTTTTGGTGAATGCAAAAGCGATGCGGCAATATCGCAGCGCATCCTCTGCCCTAAACTGAGCTGCCGTACAGGCACATCTAAAAGGTTGTGTAATTCTAAAAGCGTCACCAATTGATCAAGTTTTTGCGCATACGCTTTTTCTTCAATTCTATAGATGCTTTTCAATAGATCAAAAGACTCTATAACCGGTAGATCCCACCACAGCTGTGTCCGCTGTCCAAATACCACCCCTAGCTGCCGAACCGTCTCCTTTCGATGCTGCCAAGGTACTTTTCCCATAACGTTCACATGACCGCCATCTGGCACCAAAATGCCTGCCAGTATTTTCACAGTGGTACTCTTACCGGCGCCATTGGGGCCAATGTAGCCAACAAGCTCGCCTTCTCCTATTTGAAAAGAAACGTGATCAAGGGCCTGCTTGGTAATCATCTGGCGAGAGATAAGACTTTTCATAGCCCCAAAAAGCCCCTTTCTTCTTCGAGCAATACGAAAGGTTTTCTCAAGATTTTCTACAGAGATAATACTCATATGTGAATCTTTGGTTTTACA
>CAYOTQ010000172.1:0-4666 GCA_964406915.1 uncultured bacterium | reverse complement strand
TACGACAATAGTATTCTCTTTTACGTGCACGTCGACCCCTTTCGGAAGGACAACTGGCATTTTACCTTTACGCGACATAGATATACTCCCCTATCCAATTACCATACTGTGCACAACAATTCACCACCAACTTTGCGCTTGCGGGCTTCTTCGCCAGCAAGAACACCTTGAGAGGTGGTAATGATAGAAATTCCCAAGCCATTAAACACAGTTGGAATCTTTTCGTAACCTACATACTTCCTACGTCCTGGATTGGAGACTTTCTTCAAACCGCGGATCATTGGCTCTCTTGCAGTAGTATACCGCAGAAACACGCGCATCGTCGACTTTCCATCTTCTTCTTTAACAAGAAAATGTTCTATATATTGCTCATCTTTTAACACCTGAACGATATTTTGATTCAATATACTCCAGCAGACATCCACATAACGGTGATGAGCTTTCAGAGCATTTCTAATACGCGTTAAAAGGTCTGCAATCGGATCATGCATACTCATTTTTACTTTTCTCCCTCAATTTCGTGCACGCCTGGAACAACAACTGTGAGCCCTTTAAATGGCACTCCAAGCAAGCGTAAAAGCTCAATGCACTCTTCATCGGTCTGAGCTGAAGTGACAAATGTAATATTCATCCCTTGGGCTCTCTTAACAGCATCGAGATTCAATTCTGCAAAAATCATCTGATCTTCAAGACCAAGCGAATAATTGCCTCTGCCGTCGCCTTTTGGATTAAAGCCACGAAAGTCTCGAATACGTGGTGCAGCAATGCTGCAGAATCGATCTAGAAAATCATACATTCTCTGGCCACGCAGCGTAACCTTTGTACCGATGGCTTGATTTTCACGTAATTTGAAATTCGAAATCGCCTTCTTAGCACGTGTGATAACTGGCTTTTGGCCTGAAATGAGTGATAATTCATTCACACAGTCGGTGATGGCATTTTTATCTTTGGAAGCTTCTGCGATTCCCATGCTAATGACAATCTTCTTCAAAGAAGGGATCATCATGGTATTTGGATAGCGAAACTTTGAAAGCAACGTCGGCTTTATTTTGTTTACAAATTGGCTTTTTAATCTTGACATATGTCTACCTTATTACGTCCCTTGATTACGACTTTTGGCGTTTCATCGAGCGCCATACGACAAGCTCACCATCTTTTTGATAACAAAGCTCTTTTTCGCCAGCATCATTTGTACGAACATGGACTTTCAGCGCGCTTCCTTCGCTATCACAAGGAGCTAGGTTAGAAATATGGATTGGTTTCTCCATCTCTACAACACCGCCCTTTGGATTTTGCTGAGAACGTTTCACATGCTTTTTGCACAGGTTGATTCCTTGTACGATCGCTTTATCGTTGAGGCATGCGAGCACTTTACCATTCTGTCCTTTGCAGCTACCTGCAATGACTACAACAGTGTCGCCAGCACGAATTTTTTTAGAAGCTTTCGTTTGTCTCTGGCGCTAATGATCCAATCTTGACATAGCCACGATCACGAACTTCGCGAGCGATAGGACCAAAAATACGTGTGCCTCGAGGATTTCCTTTGTCGTCAATCAATACACAGCTATTGGTATCGAAGCGAATATAGCCATCTTTACGTTTGATATAGCGAGTTGTTCGAACAACAACAGCTTTTACAACGTCACCCTTCTTCACAGTACCATCTGGGATAGCTTCTCGTACGCTGCAGATTATGACATCTCCAACGTTGGCATATCTTCTTCGAGAACCGCCAAGTACTTTAAAGCATTTTACCTTTTTGGCTCCAGTATTATCTGCAACCGTCAGTTGTGTCTCTTGTTGAAGCATATTCTTTCTACTCCCCGACCTTTTGGGCCTCTACAACGCGCCAACGCTTCAGCTTTGATAGAGGACGTGTTTCCATGATTGTGACCACGTCGCCGATCTGCACTGAATCGCTCTCATCATGTGCGTAATATTTTTTCGATTGCACCATTACTTTTTCATAACGAGGATGTCGAATTGTTCGATCTACTCGTACAACAACCGTCTTTTGCATTTTATTGGAAACGACGGTGCCTTTTCTTACTTTACGGCGATTTTGTATTCGCTGCTGCTCTTGTATAGCTTCTTGCATAGCTCTCAAACTGCTCTCGATGGTTTTTTGCTCTTTTGTTGCAATTGTCTTTCTCGAAGAATCGTCAGACATCTGGCAACATCTTTTCTTTTCTGCTGAATTTGATATGGCTTAGCATCTTTTTGTTGAGATGCTACTGCATTCTTCAGCTCAAAAATCTCTTTGCGAAGATCTTCGCATTGTGCTTGCAATTCCTCGTCTGTCTGCGAGCGCAAATTGTCAGGTTTTGACATAACAACTCTCCTCTTATACTCTTTCTACTCGTTCGACAAACCGAGTTTTGATTCCTAATTTTGCAGCTGCACGACGCAAAGCATCTTGTGCAACATCTTTTGGCACGTTCGCAACTTCAAAAATAACGCGACCAGGCTTTACTGCAGCTACCCAGTGATCAAGGTTTCCTTTTCCTTTACCCATACGAGTTTCTGCTGGCTTTTTTGTCACCGGCTTGTCTGGGAAAATACGGACCCATACTTTGCCGCGACGATTGAAAAAGCGTGTAATCGCTACACGACATGCTTCGATCTGTTGGCTGGTAATCCATCCACGTTCAAGAACTTGAATTCCAAAATCACCAAAATCAATGAAGGTGGCAGCTTTACTGATGCCAGCCAAACTTCCCTTCATCATCTTGCGATGTTTTGTCTTCTTTGGCATTAATGTCATGACTTCTGCTCCACTGTAGTTGGCCGCTGGCTACCTTGTGCAGCAGGAGATGCTTCACTCTTTCCTTTCGCTTGGCCTGCAGCAAGATTCTGATTTCGGCTTACAATATTCATTTCACCACGATTGATCCAAACTTTGACGCCAATTGAACCATATGTAGTCTCAGCTCTTCCATAAGCAAAATCAATGTCTGAGCGTAAAGTCTGGAGAGGGATGATCCCGTCTTTATACCATTCGCGTCTTGCGATTTCAGCGCCACCAAGACGTCCTGATACTTGTACACGCACACCAAGACCGCCTGCTTCTAATACGCTCTGCATCGCTTTTTTGAGTGCTCGTCTAAATGGAATTCTACGCTCTAGCTGCTTTGCAATGCCGTCGGCGACAATTTTCGCATCGAGGTCTGGTCTCTTAATTTCTTCAACTTCAAGCCATACTTCTTTACCGGTAAGTTTTGAAAGTGCTGCTCGAAGAACATCAATTTCGCTGCCTTTTTTTCCAATCACAAGACCAGGTCTTGCAGTATGTATCGTTACCTCAATCTTGTCACTCATCCGACGTATTGAAATGAGCGATGTACCAAGACAGCAAGGCTGCTTGAGCAAGTACTCACGTACTTGACGATCTTCTAGAAGTAGCGACCCAAATTCTTGCTTATTTGCATACCATCGTGATTTCCAGGCGCGATTGAGAATCACTCGAAATCCAACGGGATTTGTTTTCTGACCCATGAAACTGCTCCTTACTGCGTGCTGACAACTACTGTAAAATGGCTTGTCCTTTTGATAATAGGATGCCTTTGACCACGGCTACGTGGTTTTGCACGCTTGAGGCGTGGTCCTTCATCAACACGAACTTCTTGTACTAACAATTTTTCGGCGCTCGTATCCGATTGCAATTCTGCATTGGCTACTGCGCTATCTAGTGTTTTAATCAACAGCCTGCCGCCTTTCAAACCGCAATGCTCTAACTGCAATCGAGCAGCAGGAACTGACAAGCCTCGAATAAGACCAGCGGCAAGGCGCGCCTTTCGTGGGCTGATTCGAACAAACTTTGTAATCGCTCTATAATCTGACATTATTTTCCTTACTGCCTCTCACTTACGACTTTTTAGCGGTATGACCTTTAAAAAGCCTTGTAGGAGAAAACTCTCCCAGCCGATGGCCTACCATGTTTTCAGTTACATACACAGTCACAAACTTGCGACCATTATATACATCAATCGAATGTCCAATCATTTCTGGCACAATCATCGAACGACGAGACCATGTCTTGATTGGTTTCTTTTCTTTACGAATATTCAGACCTTCTACTTTTTTCAGCAGATGATGATCGACAAAAGGTCCTTTTTTGAGTGATCTTGCCATTACATTAACCCTTCTTGTGCATTAATCTCGGCGATCTTTAATAATAAATCGACTCGTTACTTTTCTCTTCGCACGAGTGCGCAGACCCTTTGTCTGCATCGCCCAAGGCGTTTGAGGAATGTATCCATTGTGTTTTCCTTCTCCACCGCCGTGAGGATGGTCAACAGGGTTCATCGCAGTTCCGCGTACAGTTGGACGAATTCCCTTCCAACGGTTGCGGCCGGCTTTTCCTTCTTCACGTACATTATGTTCGGCATTTGAGATAACACCAAAAGTGGCACGGCACTCTTCATTGACCATACGCATTTCGCCAGATGGCAACTTTATAGAAGCAAATCCATTACTTCGACCCATTAGCTGAGCAGAAAGACCCGCAGATCGCACGAGACGAGCACCTCTTCCAGGAACGAGTTCGATATTATGAATCACCGAACCAATCGGCATGAATTTGAGTCTTGTGGAAGAGCCTACAGAAAATGAAGGATGTTCATCACTTGAAATGACATTGTCTCCAGCTTTTACACCTTGAGGCGCG
>CAYOTQ010000171.1:0-4668 GCA_964406915.1 uncultured bacterium | reverse complement strand
CCAGACGTATTCTGCGTTAATCTCGGGAATACACCATTGTTGTTTTTGCTATGGTCTGAGGTCAATCCTCCAGATTATTGAGGAACGTCCAAAATCATAGCTTTCTCACAAGCTATCAAAGCAGAATTAATTATATCTACCGCAGATTTAATGCTTTCAGGTAGATTAAGCTCTTTAGACGCATCTCCAAGACCATGAAGATGAGCAGTCCAAAGTTGTTGGAGAGTTCTATACCCCGATTCATCGAATTGGATAGGCTTCAAAACTGTTCCTCGATGGTCAAAGGTCTTTTTCACATTCTCGGGTAGCTTTTTGGAGCTTTGCAAGCTCTTGTTACGCAAGAGTAAGAGTAGATCATGAAAATCCTTCATGCGGCTATTTCGAGAACCCTTTGAAAGCACTGTTTCTAGTTTTTCTGAGAAAATCGTTTCGATGGGATAAACTAAAAGTGAAATCGATTCTTCAAAAAACGGTTTGCCACGGTATTCAAATAGCCTAATTTCTTGATTCTGTGGCTCCACGATATCGCCAACTCCAACATCGACATGAATTTTATCTTTCATTTTGGCAAAAGAAGTTTTGAGAGTTGTGCGATATCCAGGATATTCCATATGAGGTTGAGAAAGTACTTCTATTCTTTCAAAGGAAAAGGTAAATCCATCGTCCGCTTCTTTGGCAATGGTTAGAAGTCTATCTTTAAGAGCTCGTTCTTGATCATGTGGTTACACTCATTAAATAAGGTCCTATGTCGACTTGAAGCTTTTTAGCATATGCTTCAAGCTTGATAAGATCGATACGGTTTTTTCCACCTCGTGCTACGGCTATTTTTAAAGCTTTGATGGCAGTTTCTCGGCTTAAGAGACGAAATGCATCAACTATAGTACGCTCCCTGTCAAAAATTGGAATACGAGTCCCTTCAAGCTCGATTTCGATTTTTCCTAAATCGATATCGCGAAAACGAACGATCTTAATTTGACGGCTACTTCGAGCGGAAGTGCCATGTCGAATCCCAATCCAATGTTGGCGGGGGATTTCTTCAGTTAAATCATACACAGCTAGAGCAGAAATCAGGCATACCACTCCTCCATTGATAGAATGGACGGTTTCTATAAGGTCTGCCCAGCGAAATGCTTCGAGATTTTGATAGTCAATTGCCTGATACACTCCACGACGAATTCTTTTGAGTTTTCCGATTTTCACATAATAGCTCAGAACTGCTGCTGGAACTCCAAGCGTTCTTGCTTCCTTTGATGTGAAGGAGGGCTGATTAAGT
The DNA here is from genome assembly GCA_964406915.1 of uncultured bacterium. Classification (GTDB taxonomy): domain Bacteria; phylum Chlamydiota; class Chlamydiia; order Chlamydiales; family FEN-1388; genus CAYOTQ01. The sequence goes on along the minus strand of CAYOTQ010000171.1, from coordinate 3,395 downwards.
AAGGGTGTAAGGAGCTGTAAGCAGGCTTGTGGTCTCAGAGGATATCCGTCTTTTTCTTAATTTAACAAAAACACCCAATATCGGCAACTGGGTTTTATTGTTAAATTAAGTTTGTGACGAGCAGCTCTGTTCTGTAAATCTTACGAAGGTTTCAGAAGTATCCGGAATCATGGCAGTAGTTCTGACATAATGTGACTGTTTGTTGTGGATAAAAGATAGAAAGATGCTGAGAAATAGATGTAGGATGGAAAGAAAGAGTGGGGCAACAAGGATTTGAACCTTGGACCAACGGATTATGAGTCCGCTGCTCTAACCGCTGAGCTATTGCCCCCGAAATAGCGACAAAAAAGTATGAAAATGCAAACTTTTGCACACCTTTGTATCACATATCACCCCTTTTTCTCAATGGGGAATATCACAGATATGATGTTAGCTTAACGAGCAATCAGCCGCGAGCGTCCTTTATTAGACACCAGCATCCATACCTGATCTCCAGCCTGAAAGCGGGGATTTACTCCTTGCACCACAGTCTTGACCTCGCCGCTCTCCAGCTTCACGATATACTCCAGCCCATTTTCCTTCTTCAGCGCCTGCTCTCCCAGTGCCCCAGCAGTAGCTCCAACAACAGCTCCCCCAATTTCGGCCGCCACAGTGCCAGCTCCATGTCCTATCGTAGAACCAATAAGCGCTCCAGCAACACCGCCTCCAACACCGCCAAGAGCATTGTCTTGCAGCCGATCTCCATCCTGAATTTTCACTTCCCGGACACTGACTACTGTTCCAGAATAGGTAGCAGAAGCTTCGCCAATGTGATCGGCATCATACACATCCGGCGACATTTGGCGGGCGCAAGCCGACAGACAAAGACAGATTATGAGCAGACAATAACGCATAGATCTCTCCTTAGTTAATTTTTACTTTGTACAAATATCGAGAAATTCTGTAAAGCTGGGATTTTTAAGAACTTGTTATCAAGAGGTTTTTATGCAAGATTTTGATTTGCGTCGGGCGATGATTGAAATCATCAGCCGAAATCGTACACTCTTTATATGGGAGAGCATCGCCTTTATCATTCTCGGTGTTTTAGCTATCATGTCTCCAGTCCTTTTCTCCATTGCAATAGAACTCCTCATAGGCTGGATCTGTATTATTTCTGCCATCGTTATCGCCGTACGTCTCGCTCAAGGAAAACAGCTGCCCAACACTTCCTCTATGGTCATGAGCCTCATTCTCTACCTGCTTTTGGGAATCGTGCTCGTTGCCTACCCACTCTCCGGTGTGCTCACTCTCAACTTATTACTTGCCTGCTTTTTCTTCTGCGATGGTATCTTTCGTCTCACATCCGCTATCCAAATGCGACCCGCACCAAGATGGGGTTGGATTTTTTTCAGCGGCTTCTTATCATTCCTTTTAGGTCTTTTAATTGTGATGACATGGCCGCAAGGCGCCCCTTGGATATTGGGCATGCTTCTTGGCATCAACCTGCTTTCCAACGGTTGCATACAACTCGGTCTCGTAATGGCCTTGCCAAAAGCAAAGTAACTGTCAGGAGGACAAAACTATGTTCTTGTCCTCCCAAAGTCCTCTCTAGCACATGTTGATTGCATGATGATCATTTAGCCCCCGAGCCCTTTGACGCAAACAACGCTGCAAACGTCAGAAGCGAATTCGCTCGGTTTTAAAAATTTTTTTAACGTATGTGTTGCCTTTATTTTCCTAGGTTTAGTAAGAAGAATTTTACACCCACTTTATCTCGAAAGAGAGAAGACGTGGAATATGACATGAGAGTGTAGGTATGATGGGAAGATTAATCGTTGCTACTGTACTACTATTATATATAAGTACTGGGTGTGCGCATGCAGACACAGGAACAGACGCTTTACGCGCTATTGAAATTCCCGAAGATTTTCAGCTTACCATGCAGCTGGAAGAAAAAAGAATTCATGAGCCCGCTGCGTACACGGCATATCTTCAAGCATATGTTCAGGGAATCCTTGATGCAAAATTTCCCGAGTCTCAGGTGTGTGTCACTGTCCGCAATGGAGATATTTTACTGTCGAGTTTGCCGGTAGATGCCACTAAAGCTTCTCAGATTGTGTCATATGTGCAAAATTTTGTGACCGTACGGTCTGTAAGCCAGGTTCAAACAACCTATGTCAAAAAAGACGAGGGAGTAAAGAAAGAAGAGCTTATAAAGAGGGATACTTCTGGCGATGTGTGGCTTCCACAGTCCACAATTTTGTATCCCACACAGCTGGCAGACCCTCTGCGGGTCTGTTTTTCTGGCGGTGTCCGCTTTGGAGATGATGTAGCAGGACACACAAGTACTCCAGTGACGTTTGGAGATCAATTTCCCATCTATCGATGGACGGACATTTCGATCGGAAATAAGGTAGGGGCTCTTCAGGTAGATATAGAGGGCACTATATTTGCGATCTTTAACCAGTCACGAGCTTCAAGTCCGCTCATCAATGCTGACTATTATGTTGCCGTTCCCTTGACATATGCCTACGATCGCTGGGCTCATCGTATGCGCGTCTATCATATTTCTTCCCATCTTGGTGATGAATATATGAAGCATCATCATCATGTGAAGCGACTTAACAAGAGCTTTGAGGCAATTGACTATTTTGCCTCTTACAACCTGACACCCCATATTCGTTTGTATGGCGGCGTCGGTGTCATTGCGCATAGCGACTCTGAAATGCGTCTGAAGCCGCTTTATGCTCAGTATGGCATGGAAGTGCGTGTAGGAAGGCATGAGTGGAAGCAGGTATATGGGATGCCATTTTTAGCCATGCAGTTTGCTAATTATCAAGACAGCCAATGGGATTTTAACTCTAATTTTGCCATAGGCTATGAAATTGGAAAACTCAATAACCTTGGCAAAAAGGTGCGTCTTTCTCTTGAATATCACAATGGCTACTGCAACGACGGTCAATTTTCTCGCATGCGATCAGACTATGTGCAAGCAAGGATCTCTTACGGATTTTAGAGGCAGTTTCTTATGACATGGCTTGCACAAATCCTAATTCCTGAATAGGAGCGCCTGGACCAATCACAAGCTCGCCGCGAAAATATTTGCGATAGACAGCTAGCGCTTGTTCAGCAGTCTGTACATGATAAAAACAGTTGCTCAGCCATTCTGATCCCTTAATAGTCCCATTTTTCAAATTGCACTGAAAGCGGTAGGTAATTTTATCCTTCCAATACTCTATATCACCCACAAGTAAAATGGGAGTCGGGGTGACACAGCCAACTTTGCGCCGTACTTCTTCAAGGCAAAATTCAAAGTCCGTACCGATCCCTCCAGTTACCAAGATCGGAAAATCAAGGTTAAACTCTGCCTGACGTTCGACCAACTCCTTATGTCGGTAGGTCATCTTTGCTTCAAT
>CAYOTQ010000170.1:0-4680 GCA_964406915.1 uncultured bacterium | reverse complement strand
CCAAAGAATGATCCCTATAGACACCCCTAGCGATCTTTGCGCATCACTCACGGATTCTATACTTGCTGAGCAAAATACAGCTCGAGAAGTGTTTCAGACACAACTTCCCGCTCAAAGTTATTCGACACCTCTTTCTCTAGATCTTACTGGATTTGAAGTGTCCCCTTGGATCTGCGCTGATGTTCTGAAAAAATTTCCATACTTACAAAGCAGTCGGTTACCATCTCATTTTTTTCATGAACAATATTTCGATTTTTTAAGCACCTTCACAATGATTGAACTATTGCAGCCGCCAGAACAATCTCCACAAATACTTCCAGAAGATATCTCGTTATCATCAGTAAAACATATAGATTTTTCAAAATGCCGGCTTACTGATAAGATGCTTTTTGGATACCTGCAAAACCTTCCTCAATTGCATACACTCATTTTGCCTCTTCCAGCATACGATGGTGATATTTCAGAGGACGCCATGGCAATAGCTAGATTTCCTTCTTCATTGAGAATTTTAAAAAACGTGCCTTATAGCCTTTCTGATAAAGGCCTTCAGCACATTTGCAACACATGCCCTCAATTAGAAGTATTGGAATTTTCTAGTTGTTCGAGCCTCTCCAGCGGGATTTTCACCAATCTTCCCCTTCCTCCAACCCTCAAAGAACTCATTCTCATCAATTCCTTTATTACCTTCGCAGAACTCCAGCACATTAAAAACTGCTGTCCAGCTCTCTCAAAAATCAAATTTCGACTTTCTGCAGGATGCATCACTAAAGAAGAGGCTCTGCAAGTCGGTTTTGCAAAGAATGTACAGGTGCTCTATCAGGAAAATTAAGCGAGCCCTTTTACACTTGCAAAGCATTACACTTGCACAACATTACACTTGCAAAGCATTACACTTGCAAAGGATTACACTGGCAAAGGAATTTCCTCAGGCATTTTCTCAAAGGGCGGGATCATTTTTTGATGTTTCGTATAGTCGCGCAGTACAGGCGTGACATAGCGAGCATCGACATCTACATATGAAATTTTTGGCTTTTGAGCGGCAGCATCCCACTGAGCAATTGTCGTTTTGAGCCACGCTGTATCATTTCTCTCAGGATAGTCGTCTTTTGCATGCGCGCCTCTGCTTTCGTTTCTTAGTAGCGCACACTCAGCAATCATCAACGCCACTTCCAGCATTGCCTCAAACTGGTTTGCAAAAATATAGGTCTGATTGGCAAATCGACTGGTATCATCTAATGCCGCGCTTTTGGCACGCTCGCGAATTTCGATAATCTTGTCCACTGTTCTGGCAAGATCGCGATTGTTTCGTTTCACACTCACATACTTCACCATCCAATCGGCGAGCTCATCGTGCAACTTGTGAACATTTTCAGATCCCTTTCTCGTCAATATTTCCTGCTTACGAGTCTCTTCGTGTTGCAGGGCCTCTTGAAAACAGCTCTCCGGAATCTCTTCATAATGCTTTTGAAGGCATTCGATATAACGAACAACTTCGAGACCTGTGACAAGACCTCCAAAAATGCATGACAGAAGTGAATTGGCCCCTAAACGATTGGCTCCATGATAGAGAAAATCAGACTCTCCGACATTAAAGCATCCTGGTATATTGGTCATCTGTCGATAGCGCGACCAGCGATCAGGGGCATCGCTTGCAGGCCAGTCTACCCATGCCCCTCCCATAGAGTAATGAACAGCAGGAAAAATCTTCATCGCCACTTTTCGAGGATCGTCACCAGTAAACTTTTCATAAATTTCTAAAATAGCCGTAAGCTTCTTTAAGACATCTGCTGGCAACTTGGAGACGTCCAGATAGACCTGATCTTGTCCTTCTACTCCTAATCCCATCTCACAAATCTTCAAGATCTCCCTGGCTGCAATATCACGAGGCACTAGGTTGCCAAAGGCAGGGTAGAGCTCTTCCAAGAAATACCAAGGTTCGCCCTTTTTCCCACACGGAACCTTCTTTCCCTCTACAGTCGTGATCTCTTTTGTCTCATCACCCCATACCCAAAGCCTGCCGCCCTCTCCACGAGCAGATTCGGACATGAGCCGCATTTTATCTTCACCCACTATTGAAGTGGGGTGGATTTGAATGAATTCTGCATTGGCATATTTCATACCTTGCAGATAGAGCCTTCCATTTGCAGCTCCTGAGCAAAAGACAGAGTTTGTCGATTTTCTGTAGATAAGACCAAGACCTCCGGTGGCAATCACCACAGCATCTGCCTTTATCACATGCAACTTCATATTGAACAAATCCATGAGACACGCTCCTCGAGCGCGTCCCTCATCGTCTCTGCAGAGGCGCAAAAATTCGTGATTTTCAAATTTTTCTACAAGTCCTTTTACTTCATAACGACGTACCTGCTCATCTAATGTATACAGAAGCTGCTGGCCTGTGGAGGCCCCACAAAAGACGGTGCGATGATACAGAGATCCCCCAAAGCGTCTGACATCGAGATTCCCTTCCGCCGTTCGGTTGAATGGACAGCCAAGACGGTCCATCATTCTGATGATGCCCGGAGCAGAGAGGCACATCTCCAGCACAGGCGGTTGATCCGCCAAAAAATCTCCCCCCTTGAGCGTCTCGTAAGCATGAATAAGAGGAGAATCCCCTTCGTCTTTTAAATTGAGAGCAGCGTTAATTCCGCCTTGAGCACAGACTGAATGTGAACGCTTTACCTTGGTAAGACAGATGAGCTTTACGTGCACGCCTTGTTCGGCAAGGCGCATCGTTGTTGCAAGTCCTGCAAGCCCGCCGCCAACTACAATTACCTGCTGTTTTGTCTTCATCAGCTCCTCAAATTAATCCAATAGACGCCCCAGACGCACACCAGCCCGAAGAAAATCAATAGCGCCATTATTGCCGTCGTACAGGTTCTAAAAAGCACTCGAGAACGCTCTGTAAGAGTTACCCCCCAAGTGATCGCCGCTGTCCAGAGACCATTGCAGGCATGAAATGCCGCTACCATCACAAAAAGGCTATACAGGCTGCTCATCCAGATCGACTTGTAGGTATCTCGCAGTACCATCAACAAAGCAGCTCCCACACTATCTGCTCGCACGACTACCTGTTCGGAAGATTTTGCCTCTAAAGTTATACCTAGTCTCGCAGCAACACTCTGCAGTCCAGGATCGGCAGAGACAGAGACCACATATTTAGATCCCTCTATTGTTGGATTTTTGACAAAGCGCATATAGCCAACATGGAGCAAGATGGCGACTAGTAAAAACCAGGAGGTAAGCCGCTGCCATGTATAGGCTCTATTGTTTGGATAAGGAAGCGAGGCACTACGCCCATCACTGGCAAATACATTTATTTCGGAAGTAAATAGCCGCTTAATACCCAAGTACGCATGGACAAAGGCTGGCAAAAAAATGATTATAAGCTCAATGACTTGCAGATAGGGAAGGGAGTGAATAAAATTGACTGCCTGAATAAAGCCGCGGCCATCTTCGCCAAAAAAGAGCGCCGCCTGCGAATTTGTGAGTAAATGCTCGAATAAAAACAGAAAAAAAGCGACCCCGGCAAGAGAATGCAAACGCCGGAGCAAAAATTCCCGCGATACTTTCTGCGTGACAAAGGCTTCGTCTCTTCCCACTTGCATATCCCCATCTCAATTGGCAATACACTACCGAAATCTCTTGAAAAAAGTCGAGTAGCAACTTTACCATAGGGGACCCCTCTCTACATAAGGAGTTTCTCGTATGATCCCTGGTGTTAGTCCTATCGATGTTTTCCAAGCAGTATCATCTACCGTCTCTCTAGACTGGAGCTGGATAGAGGCTCTTCCTCTTCGTGAAGAATCTTCCAAAAAATACCTCTCTTCTACAAAACTTTCCTGCGCGATTTGCCCTGAAGAAGGCTCTTGGGAAAATCGACTCACATTTTTAAAGCACATTGTAGGCGATGTAGTGCAAAACTGCTCTAAAACCCACCCGCTGGCAATAGTCTTCTTGAAATCTGGAAATCTCTTGATGGAATTCATGCTCGGAAAAGCGCTCTTTGAAAATGGCTATCGCAATGTTACCTTCTTTCCTATCGACTCTCAGTATAAGACCAACCCCGTCTATCACAAAACTCTCTTTTGTGACTTTAGAAAGGCACTTGGCACTGCCTATACAGAAAAACATAATGAACCATGTTCTGAGTTCATGGTCCGTCACGTCACATCCGTCGATTGGATCATCTCCCACTTCCCTAACACTTGCCCCAATCTCCTGGTGGTAGAACACAAAGAGTCTATAACTGATCGAGATAAGCTTCGTAACTTGCTCTCATCCCGTACAAACAGCTGTTTTCGAAAAAATATGATCATGACGCTAGACCCGGCAGGTCAATGCCGGGTCACAACTACTTCTTTCTAAAATGCATCTTTTTCAAATTGCGGTGTCGAATCTTCAAATGGAGAGTGGGTCAGCTGGCAGATTTCTTTTGTTGAAAGATCAAGCGAAAAGAGGTCTCCATAGGCCTGCGGATTAAAGAAAAAGTGCAAAGGCACTTCGCGTTTATGCCCTCCTCTGTTTGACGAAAAGATAACCGTGGTGCCACTTGGAGAAAACACAGGGTGTGTATCGGCATATCCAGACGTAAGTTTGGTGTTTGTCACGACCTGTTTTTTGGTATCGTTTAGTGTCATCAGATACAGACTGTAGGTCTTTTTATCCTGGGTGGCAATA
>CAYOTQ010000169.1:0-4689 GCA_964406915.1 uncultured bacterium | reverse complement strand
GAAAATATGTGTATTCGAAGATAGTCGCTAAGTTCTATTGAGTAAGAGATCTGGCATAATTGGATCTGTGTGTATATTGTTTTTATCTAGTTCTGAATAAAGCTTGTCCCAAAATTCTTCCATTTCACGGTTTTTTTTATGTCTGTAGAGAGCTCGCATCATGATCGCTGCTTCAGCTGTAACTTTTTTCCGGACGGCACGTTGCAGGTAATTTTCTGATTCTTCATCACTGATGCAAGGTTCTCCGGGCATAGAATTACAACCGGCTAGACGAAGTAATAAACAATCAGGCGGATCCTTTAGCATATCGTATGCTTTTTTATAACAAGCATATTTTTCTTCATATTCCCAAGTTAAATCATATAATTGTCCTAAATACGCTTCGTTTTTCCAATCTTTATTCCAGTCTAAAGGAAACGTTTGTTTGATATTAATGCAAAGATCTCTAGGATATTCTAGCGATTGATAATTGTATAAATCATAATCGTAGATGCCGTCTGTCAAAAACATACATGACTGAAAATCTAGCAAGTGAACAATTTCTTGAGGTGTATATTTCGTTTTAATAAGAGGGAAATCACGAGAGACGATATCGTGTAATAGCTCTATTTTCTTGTTCATCTTGTTATTACCCATGCGTTTATAAGGGTTACTTCGCCAGTTTCAGTAGATTTTCGAAATAAGGCTTTTACTGTTGTTTTGTTAATTATTGCTTCAAAATACTTTCTAAGAGGCGCGTGAAGAAAACAGTATTCTTCAGATCCTCCTCGATCTCTGTCAGCATCAGCAAATTCTGGGTCGCCCCAATCAGGCTCTATAGGGGCCGTGTACCAGTCGTCTTGATATTCCAGGAGGTAGAGCCAATTTTTTGAATCTGGAATAATGGGAAATGTATATTCCCTGAGAAGTGCGTCTATGTTGTGCGAAAAAAGGAGAATGCATGAGGTGAGAATTCCGACAAACCATCCAGCCATACAGCTCTCCCATTCTTTGCATGAAGTAACTGTAGGGAGCCAAGGAGTTTTGGTCGAATGTTTTCTATTAACCCAGAACTCAGGGTATTAGGAAACCAACGCAAGCGGCAGCGCTCGCTGCCGGCTCATCTGGAAAGAGGCGATATGGCCAATTACTTGAGAAAACAGATGCTGCTGTATATGACGTAGCTGGCTTTCTACAAGAGACCTGCGGCTTTGCAAAAAGAGCTGTAGATGATCGATGTTCAGCAGATGTCGGCGGCCTTGCGCTAGCATCGGGTCGATATTGCGCGGTACTGACAGATCCACGAGTAGTTGCTGCTGGGGGGCTTGCTCACAGGGATGCAGTAAGTAGTGCGGGCTTTTTGTGGCACACACCACCAATTCAAATTCCTTCCATGCGTTTTGCAATTCATGCCAGCCAATTGCGTTAAATGGCAGGCTGCTGATAGGTGTGCGATTACAGAAAGTGATCAGCTGGCCTTTTTGCATAAAAAAATGGGCAATTTTGAGATTGATTTCCGAGGCGCCAACAAAAAGGGTACGAAATGTGGATTTTTTTAAAAAATCAGTAGCGTGAAAGAAGAGGGCATGCTCCAGGTCTGGAAGACTTTTTTCTATCTGATATCGACTGCGCACCTCTTTGCCAATTTTGAGGCTCTTTTGGAAGAGAAAATGCAGTTCGCTGCAAAGGCTGCGCAAGCCGCACGCTGTTTCATAAGCGCCTTTCACCTGTCCTTGAATTTCTGTCTCTGCAATGATGGCACTATCGAGGCCCGCAGTGACTTTTGCAAGATGTAAAAAGCAATCAAGACCAAAGAAAGTATACAGTTTTTGCTCAAAATCATCGGAGAGTTCTTTCTTGAGGAGAGCCAGGATTGCTTGGTGGGCATAGGCAAGGTCAGGAGCGCTAAAGTAAAGCTCGCTGCGATTGCAGGTAGACAGGAGAATAAAGGGGCTTTCTTCAGAAAAAGATTTGAGAGGGTTTTCCAGGCAGAAATGACGCTGGAAAGCGGCAGCTACGCGCTCTCGTAAGTCAACAGGTGCTAGTTTATGGTTAATTCCCACGACGCCAATGCGCATCTATGCCTCAAAATGTACGTGGCTCAGCAGCTTCTGGATGGCTTCTTGCGACTCCATAAATTGCGGATTGGTATCTGATGCAAGGCAAAACTGTTCCCCAAGGGCTTTTTCTGTTGCAAGGTAGTGTTTGTAGCTGCGTCCTGATACTGGAGAAGAGGCGACATAGCCAAACGCTGTTTCATAGCAGCAGCGACTGTCATCTTGCGAAAGGAGGACTTCATGGATTTTCTCTCCCGGCCGAATGCCGCAAATCTCGTGAGCCATCTTAGGGGCAAATGCTTTGGCTAGATCCACTATCCGCACGCTTGGCGCTTTGGGGATAAAGATTTCTCCACCCAAGGCATGTGGCAGACAGGTACAGACAAATTCTACTGCTTGGTCCAGGGTAATCCAAAAGCGTGTCATGCGCACGTCAGTAATAGGCAGCGCTTTGGCTCCTTGGTCGATGAGTTCTTTCCAGCGTAAGAGAAGACTGCCACGGCTTCCCAGCACATTGCCATACCGCACGACAGAAAAGGTGGGATAGCCTCGCTTGCCGACATAGGAATTGGCAGCGATAAACAATTTGTCGGAACATAATTTGGTAGCTCCATACAGATTGACAGGATTAACAGCCTTATCTGTAGAAAGGGCGATGACCTTTTCTACCCCTGCTTCAATCGCTGCATCGATGACATTCATCGCTCCATTGACATTTGAATTGACAAACTCAGACGGGTCATATTCAGCAGCAGGCACCTGTTTGAGGGCAGCGGCGTGGATGACATAATGCACATCATTAAATGCACGTACCAGCCTCTCTTTATCGCGCACATCTCCTAGAAAAAAGCGGACATTAGGGTGGTTGAAGAGTGCATTATTTTGACGCATGTCCCACTGTTTCCATTCATCACGGCTGAAGATGATCACTTTAGCGGCGAGGTTCTCTTTCAGGAGCTTCGAGGCAAACGCCTTTCCAAAGCTGCCGGTGCCTCCTGTAATGAGAACGTTTTTTCCTTGAAAAATAGAAGATAGCGCCATGGTGTCAATACTCACGTAAAAACAGGATAAGGAGGATATACGTATGAGGTCTTTTTACAGGAGAAAAAATATGCAGTAGCATTCTTTTCTTGTCTCATTTTCCTTTCCCGTTGCCTTGCCTGTGAGTTGTCCTTTTGCCAGCTCTATTCTTTTTTGACCATGTCAAATTTTTTCGGCCGTTCTGTTCTTGTCTAGACTATAATTTTCAATTCATTCATCATTTCTCTGTCTTTTTATAAAGCATTTTAAAAAATTCGAAATAAAAAAGTATTATGAAGAATAGATTGTTTTCTTGTTTGATAGCAGCTATAGCATTATTGACTACTGGCTGTGCCACGATCGCTGGCAATAATTCTCGCGCGATCAATATCTCATCGGAGCCATCAGGCGCTGCCATTTATGTGGATAACCAGCAATATGGCGTGACGCCAGCTGTAGTGACACTGCCTTCTTATATTTATGGTGGAAAAGCCGTGACATTGAAAAAGCAAGGGTACCAAGACCAGACTATGATGGTCAATAGCGCCTTTCAACCAATCGCACTCCTCGATATTTTCCTCTGGCCAACCTTTATCGTTGATGCCGCAACAGGCTGCCTCGTAAAGGTAGATCCTGCTAATACTAATCTCTGCGGATATCTTCACAAAGTGGAGACAGAAGCTGCAAAGTGAGTGTTGAGAAGATAAGCGATTCGTGGTATATCAATAGCTATTATGCCAAAACGTTACGACGAAACTGCTGTTCAGACACTCGATGCGATTACACATATTCGCATGCGCTCAGGGATGTATATAGGCCGTTTGGGAGATGGATCTCACCCCGATGACGGTATATACATCCTTCTCAAAGAAGTGATCGATAATAGTATCGATGAATTCATCATGCACCATGGAGCTGAGATCCATGTATCTATTGATGCAGCGACTGGATGTGTCTCTATCAGAGACTTTGGCCGCGGTATTCCTCTCGGTAAAGTGGTAGAATGCGTCAGCCAGATGAATACAGGCGCCAAATACAATGATGATGTTTTTCAATTTTCCGTAGGACTCAACGGTGTTGGCTTAAAAGCCGTCAACGCCCTTTCTAGCCATTTTCTCGTGCGTTCTGTGCGCGAAGGCAAAAGCTTTGAGGCACTCTTTTCCAAAGGTGTGCTTATTCGCTCAGGACAAGTTGCAAGCAAAGAGAAATCCGGTACCTATGTAGAATTCATCCCGGATACGGAAGTGTTCAAAAAATACTCCTATAGACTTGAGTTTATAGAGAAGAGGATCTGGCATTATGTATATCTCAATTCCGGTCTGAAGATTGTATTTAATGGCCAATCCTATGCATCAGAAAATGGTCTTTTGGATCTTCTGAATGCAGAAATCACTGAAGAGAAACTCTACGAACCTCTGCATTTTCGCTCAAAGACAGTAGAATTTGCCTTTGTGCATACTAGCCATTACGGCGAAAATTTCTTTTCCTTTGTCAATGGCCAGTACACCGCCGATGGCGGCACACACCTGCAGGCATTTCGAGATGGCATGGCCCGCGCTGTCTGTGAATATGCAAAAAAGAGCTTTCAAGGAATTGATGTGCGTGAAGGGCTATTTGGAGCACTGCTCGTACG
>CAYOTQ010000168.1:0-4691 GCA_964406915.1 uncultured bacterium | reverse complement strand
ATACATCCACAATCTTCGTCCTCAGATTCTGCACAAAAGTCGTCATGACGCTTGAGGAGTAAGCTTTCGAGTGATACTATTTTCGTATGCAAAATGACATGTCGCCCTACGATACATCCCGTGCTTTGCTTGCCGACTTTTACCAACTCAGTATGGCAAATGCGTACTGGAAAAGTGGTCTTGATACTAGAAAAGCCTCATTTCATCTCTTTTTTAGGCGGCCTCCATTTAAAGGGGGATTTACCATCGCCTGTGGTCTTGCGCCTCTTATTGACTTTATCAATGCTTTTTCCTTTACTCCAAATGACCTTCACTATTTAGCTTCCTGTAAAAATGAGGCAGGAAGTCCCTATTTTGACCTTAAGTTTTTAGAGTATCTGGCACATCTTCGTCTGACAGTTTCGATAGACGCGGTGCCTGAAGGCTCAATCGTCTTTCCTTATGAGCCTGTTGTAAGAGTCGAAGGCCCTCTTTTGCAGTGCCAGCTTCTTGAAAGCGCCCTTTTGCATCTCATAAATTTTCCTACTCTGATCGCCACAAAAGCAGCTCGTGTATGTCTTGCTGCGCAAGGAGATCCAGTTATTGAATTTGGGTTAAGAAGAGGCCAAGGGGGTGATGGAGGTCTTACGGCCAGCAGAGCGGCGTATATTGGCGGTTGCACAGCGACCTCTAATGTGCTAGCAGGCAAGAGGTTTGGTATTCCTGTACAGGGCACCCATGCACATAGCTGGGTGATGGCGTTTGAAAGTGAAGAAGAGGCATTTGCAGCCTATGCAGAGGCATTGCCAGACTCTTGCGTATTTCTTGTCGATACCTACGACACTCTTGCCGGCGTCCAAAAGGCAATTGTTGTTGGAAAGTCGCTCAAAGCAAAGGGAAAAAAGCTTCTTGGTATCCGTCTTGATTCGGGAGATCTCGCTCACCTCAGCATCCAAAGTCGCAAGATGTTAGATGCTGCCGGATTTACAGATACTCGCATCGTGGCCAGTAATGAATTGGATGAATATATCATTAGCGAGCTGAAACATCAGGGAGCGCAAATTTCCATGTGGGGGGTGGGAACCAACCTTGTCACGGGCAATGGCTGTCCGGCGCTTGATGGGGTTTATAAACTCTCTGCCATCCAGGATAAAAATGGCATGTGGGAATATCGACTCAAACTCTCTGAACAACTTGTAAAAGTCTCCAACCCCGGACGTCTGCAAGTCAAGCGTTTTTCTTATGAAGGCAAGTACGTAGCGGACCTTATATATGACGTCACGTTGGGGATAACCCCTCCTTACCAAAATGTCGATCCTTTTGATCCCACAAAGCAAATTTTTATTGACGAACAGTATACCTCGCGAGACCTCTTAGTTCCTATCTTTGAAGAAGGCAAACAGGTATACTTCCCCGCTCCTCTCGACGAAATTCGCGATTTTGCGCGTCTAGAGCTAGAGCATTTGCCGGTAAGTATGAAACGGTTTTTAAATCCTCACATCTATCCAGTTGGTATGGAACATCAATTATATGAAACAAAAATGCGACTGATAAAGAAAATTCGTAAAACTGGTAATAAATCGGCATGAAGAGAGCCTTGCTTGTCGTAGATTTGCAAAATGATTTTTTTAAATCAGGAGCTCTTCCTGTTCCAGAGGCAGAAGAGATATTGCCTCGTGTGGCACGACTCTTGACGTTGCCGTTTGATAAAAAAATTGCCTCGCAAGACTGGCATCCTGCAGGCCATTGCAGTTTTGCATCAGTGGGGGGCCTTTGGCCGGATCACTGCATTCAAGGCTCGCATGGCGCGCAGCTAACGCCGCCTCTCGATCACTTCACATTTGATTTTATCGTCAAAAAGGGGATTGATCAGGAGGTTGATAGTTATAGCGCATTTTTTGATAATGAGAAGCGGCGCTCAACCGGGCTTGAAGGGTACTTGCGCAGTGAGGGCATACACGAGCTGTATGTCGTAGGCCTTGCAACGGAATATTGTGTCTTTCACTCATGTATGGATGCAGTTCAACTGGGTTTTTCTGTAAAGCTGATAGTAGATGCCTGCCAGGGGTTGTCTGCTGAGGCAGTATTGCAATGTTCCAATCAGATGCGCCAGGCTGGTGTTGAGTTTCTTACGGTGGATAGCTGTTATGTTTGAGTCTTGTCTGCACAAGCAAGAAGAGATGAAAAAATTATTTCTTGGTTGTCTGAGTGTTGAGTCAAAATATCAAAAAATTATTGACCTTGGTAAAGAGCAACGTCCTTTGCCAGCAGAACATAAAAGAGAAGAGAATCTTGTTGCCGGCTGTCAAAGTCGCATGTATTTGCACAGCTTTATGGAATCTGGGAAGCTTTTTTTTGAGTGTGAGTCTGATGCCATCATCTCCGCAGGATTGGCAGCGCTTCTTATCCGTGTATATAGTGGGGAGCCGCCTCAGGTGATTTTGAAGTGTCCTCCAAAGTATATTGAAGAACTTGGCATTCCTCAGACATTGACACCAGGCAGAGCTAATGGGCTCGCCAGCCTCTATATTCGCATGAAAAAGGAAGCGCTTCGCTACTTTCTTCTAGAAACCCAGAACTCAGGTTAGACAGCGAAAAGTAGACGCCTATCTTAAAACCCGAGTGACCGCCAATTTTCGGATAGGTTCGGGTATCAATCAGACTCTTCCGAATCATCTGTGTGTGGGTTATCACGCACACTAGAATGGGATGATTGACCAAGTATTGAGGATTGCCCATTAACAGATTGCTGAAGTGAGTCACCATGATGAAAAAGAGCGTGCGATAGTCGCTGGCACTGCCGGGCATACTCGGGCCTAATATGGGAGGATGGAGAAGGGGAGATATAGTTTGCCGATACAGGCAGAGAATTTACTGTTCTTTGAACGAGGGCTGGAGCAGATGTTGAGAGACTCTTCACATGAGATCCACTTTGATTTGTCATCTGTTTATGAGGACTGTGAGAAGGATCAAGAATTTTATTAAGGATCACTTCGTTGATAAGGATTTTGTCTATTTTTGTCTTTATGTGTTGAAGAGGGTGAGCAGAGACGAGCGTAGACATGCACTTTTCCAAAGCTGGCAATACAAAATAGTGGTTGATCAACCACGTCTTATGCAACCCCGTGTCAGTAGACTGGGTTTCCTGGTGGCTAATTGCAGCAGCAGTATCGAAAAGATCTTCTTTTACCTGGGTCCAGAGCAAACGCAGCTGTTTTAGCTGCGCAAGAAGAGTCTCTTGACTCTGATATTCTTCTTTGGCAACACACAACTGTTCTTGTAGTTTGTTTACGTTGTCAATCATTTCTTCCATCGTCTCGGCGTTCTTGGGCGTCTCTTGCCTGTAGGAAAATTGGATAGTATTAATTTCATCTTCAATACTTGAGATGAGATACTGCAGGGCAGGATCTGGCTGGTAGCTGACGCGTTTGAGGGCTTCAGTCATGATTAATTTCGATGTATGAGGCTCGATAACGGGTGTGCCTTTGCGTTGTTGTGCTTTGCGGGCTTCATTAATTACATAGGAGATAATACCTTCTTCCAGCTCTACAAAGGGGGCCTGTTTGTCGAGAAAATGGGAAAGAACGTTTCTTGTTTGTGCAGAACTCATGGGCTCGATCGTATATTCTTTGAGTCTTCTGCAAAAGGCTTCGTTATTGGCGATCTGAAGCTGTCGATGTTCTCCTTTCGTTGTTGCTGCAATACAGTAGGGAAACTTATCGATAAATGTTTTTAAGCTGTTGACAAGAGGATTAATCTTGCCTTTGTTTTTCCATAAAGCATGAATTTCATCAAAAAAGAAGATGACATCATTTTCATAGCCTTTAAGACGAGATTCAATTTCATCCAGGAAAGTGCAAGAAAAGAGATTGATTAACCTGGCGGCATTTATTGAAAATATTCTTTTCCCTTTTAACCCATCAGGGACATGTCCTGAGACAATCCGCTGTGCAATGCCATTGATGATTTCAGTTTTTCCCACTCCGGAGTCGCCGACAATGAGAATTCCTTCTTTATTTTGCAGTTTAGAAAGAAGGCTGGCGATTTCTCCATCACGGCCATACACAGGCGCAAGCTGGCCTCTTTCTGCTTCTGCCGTTAAGTTAGTAAAGCCTTTGAGCACTTCCGGAGCGGGTTTAAAGTGCTGCACATAAAGAGAGATAGCAAGTGCGGCTCCAAGAAGAGTAGCTCCAGTAATCATGGCTGCTAGCAGCCCTCCGACTACATTTGCTGCTGCTACAAAGAGCAACGAGGGATATCCTAACATGGAAAGGTAGAGTTGCAGTATCTTTGTAGCTTCCCACTGCGTTTGCGTATCTCGGCGAATTTCGTAATATCCAAAGGCTTGCAAAAGGGTTTCCAGAATGCGATGAACGAAACTGGTGGCTTCTGTGATTATCCGTTGGAAGCAGGATTGTACTTTGGCTTCGAGAATGGCTTGCTTGCCATTACTGCCGCTTAACTTTGCCTGCAGCGAGCATGCATGGGAAAATTCCGTCGACGAGAGGTGGAGCTTTTCAAGAAGGGTAGCTACTGGCTGGCGATAGAGAGATTCTACTGTTGGCCCGCAGACCGTAATTTTTTGCTGGCCAAATTGTGCTGTTATGTCTTGTGCTAGAGAGTCTGTCAGCTGTTGGTGTGTCAGCTCCTGGATTTTTGCATCGATTTCATTGAGTTGCGATCCACCCAATTGCCAAGTCCAAGAAAAAGAG
>CAYOTQ010000167.1:0-4738 GCA_964406915.1 uncultured bacterium | reverse complement strand
TCGAGCTTTCCATGTCGGTGTGACTCCCTGGCGTGCGAGCAAAAAATCTGCCAGCCCTTTCCATCTGATCAATCGGTAGACTTCTTCACTAATTGAGGCACGGTCTTTTGATCCAAGAGCAGAGTGCTGGCGAAAGTAAGTGCTTACATAAAAATCAATGGGCGATCTTTCTTCATCATAGCCTTCGAGTAGAGCAAAGAGATGACGATGGCGAAACGCCTCGGAACGATTTTCTTTCAACAGAGCCTCCAATAAAGAAAAAAATTCTATCATTTTTTGGAGAATTATACAACGTCGTATTGCTGAAAATAAAAAAGGAGATTATGAGAAAACCAAAAGAGGCAAAAACAACAATTTATACTTCTCCATATCTCTTAGATATGGTAAAATTTTATTTTATTATGAACACAAACGATCAAGTCCATCAAGAGTCTCTTCAAGAGCAGATAGATACACAGCCTTCCTGGACTAATACCGCTCTTCGCGGGGGCTGCATTCTCTTTTCCTTTCTCTGCATCACTTTTGGCCAGCCAAGCAGCTCGCTCGTCTGCAGCCTTTTTACCGCCTTTTGTGCTCTTGGCCTCTTCTTTCTTCAAATTATTTCACTGCCAACAAAAAAGCGCTTTTGGGCCGGCTTTTGTTTTTTCGCAAGCGTGCAAGCTGTGCAGCTTTTTTGGTTTACCTACCATCCCTTTCTCTACATTTGGGCCGTATGGGCCACACTCTGCTCTCTCATGGGGCTGCAATTTGGACTACTGTGCCTCTTTGTCACACCAAAAAATCTCTCCTCAAAGAAAGCGGCTCTCATCATTCCAGCAGTATGGACTTTTTTGGAATGGAGCAGACTCTCTTGGTTTTCAGGCTTTTATTTTGACCTGATTGGCATTTCGATGACAGGCCATCTGCTTAGCCTGCAGACAGCGTCGCTGTTTGGGGTGCTGGGCATGTCATTTTGGGTCATGATGACAAATGCCTTCTTTGCACGAGCATGGCTTTGCAAAAAGCATTTTTTGCTTCCTCTGATTACCTTTTGCCTCCCCTATCTCTTTGGGTTCGTGCATCTGACGATTCATGACAAACAAAAGGCCGCCTATGACCTCACGCATCAGCCTCTTAAAGCGGTCATTGTGCACTCAAAAACAGAGCCAACTACGCCTGAAAGTTCTTCTCTCACTCTTATGGAAAAAGCCTTTCAGGATTGGCAAGACGTGCTCATTGCGATCGCTGCCTATCAAAATCGGCCTATTGACCTGATTTTGATGCCAGAGATGGTAGTGCCATTTAGTAGCCGCAGTCTTCTATTTCCCAAAGAGCAAGTAGAGGCATTATTTGAAGAGCAGTTCCATCGTGTCCCTGCCTTTAGTCGCGATCTTCTCTGCTCGGAAGATATTGCTCAAGCCTGCGTGACGCTCTTTGGCTGTCCTATGATCATTGGTCTTGAAGGCACAGAGCGCAACCGGCTTGGAAAAACTACTTTTTTTAATTCTGCATTTTTCTTTGCTCCAGGACAAACTCCAAAACGATACGACAAGCAAATTTTGGTCCCTATGGGCGAGTACATTCCTTTTGACTGGGCAAAAGCACTCGCGGCACACTATGGAATTTCTGACTCCTTTACTCCGGGAAAAGAGGCAAAACTCTTTGAAATAGCTCATCACAAAATTGGAGCCTCTATCTGCTATGAAGAGACATTTGGCAATCTGATGCGCCATAATCGACAAAAAGGCGCTACCTTGTTGGTCAACCTGACCGATGACTACTGGTTTCCCTACTCCAAGCTGGGCATCCAGCATTTTGACCACGCTCGGCCAAGAAGTGTGGAAAATGGCGTTCCGATGCTGCGCGCCTGCAACTTTGGCTTTTCCGGAGCTATCGACAGTCTTGGCCGCTCTGTTGACGTCTTTGAAGGAAGTCCTTTAATAGCTGCTTTTGCAGTTTCTCTGTCTAGCTATCACTACCCGACGCTCTACAGTTTGGTAGGAGACTTGCCACTACTTCTTCTCTGCTGTGGGATTGTCCTGCTGTTCTGCACGAGCCGTTTCAGAAAGCGGCCAGACAAGAAACGGTAGATCCCGCACCACTAAACAAGCCTCGTGCGCATCGCCTTTGGAAGAGACTTCTTCTACACAGGCTTCAAGAGGTGTCGTAGTAAAATAGGGAATAGACAGCATCATCTTTTGACCAGCAGCCAGGGATGCAGCATCTTGCGCAGTTACTGGCAGCGTACACCTCAACAATCCGGTTGCTCGAACCACATTATGACATGGCAGGCTATCTGGATGCTCCATCTTCTCTGCCATATTCTTATCGACTACGGAGACGAGCTGCGTGACCATAATGTCAAAGCCTTTGGATTCAGAGCGCTGTAGCTGGCGGTGAAAAACCATACCTACAAAAACAGAAATGAGCAAAAGTGCACAGGCACGTAATCTCTTTTCCTTCACCTCCATATGAGCCCCCTTGTCTCTGAAACCTCTATTTACCCTCCATCCACTATATTTTTCAAATATTTAATATACAAATACGGCCTTCATGACACACGCACCTGCTCAGATACCTTGCGCCAGTGGGCCAAAAGATCAAGAAGCCGAGCTTCTGTCTCCTTGACCACGACTGTCAGACCCGGCTTAATGCCAGTTTCTGAAAGCTCGAACGCTCTCATAGTATTGCAGATCCTGCCATCCAGGCGCACACCAATTCCTTGAATCGCTGCCATATTGCCCCAATCACCAAACATCTCGAGCGTCATCTCGCAGGCAGTAATAATAAATAGCACTCGGCGACCAGGATGTGCCTCCACAATCTCAAATATTTTATTACCAATATAGTGAATCGTGGGAATAAAGAGCGGTATTGACCTGGTAGGAGGCAGGGTATTAACTGCTTTTCCAATAAAACACTGCCTACAGACAGGATGTTCAGGATCATGAATACAGTCGGGGGTGAAACGCTGAGAGGGACACTCATGAGGCTTTTCGCAATAAGAAAAACCAAGGACAAGCAGTGCCTTTGGATCTTCCATCAATGTTTTAAACTCTTCTACGGAATTAATCCCATATAAAAAGAAATCATCATCCCTAATAAATGATTTTCTCTTAAAAAGCGATTTTACATACTGAGCAGCATAAAAGAAGGGTCGCTTGAGAATATGTTTGGCAATTTTCCATTCATGGTCTTTGGCAATCATCCATTTGAGACTCTTCCATTTAAGATTTTTGGCAGTCTCCTCTGTCATACCAGGCATTTTTGGCAGGGTCTGTAGGACTTTGAGAGGATTTGCCTCTTTTTGTTTTTGTGCTCCCTCATCCCACGCTTGGTCCGCTTGCTGCCATGAGGAATGTTGGTTCCAAAAATATTCTTTTGACATAGAGTCACCTTACATGATAGAATTACTGTTCTATTATGCCTATTGTTGCCTATTTTCTCGACCTTCCTCTTTCAAAGCGTTTTCGCGTGCCAGTCATTTCCCTCAATTTGTCAAAAGCCGTAGATGGTTCTGTAATATACGCGGCTGCCGCTGCGAGCGAAAAACCACTCATCAAACAACTTATCGAAAATGAACTGCAGTGGCGCCTTCAAGAAACAAAGTCCCAAAGAGCAGAAAATGCTCCTTCATTTACCTTTTTTCGCCTTAGGCCCGGACAAGCAAAAGAACTTCTCCAGAAGCTAGCGTGCACACAAAAATTTTTCTATAATGACAAACCCCTCATCTGCGATTTCTTCTCCAAACTTACCCTCGAATATCTTGTAGAAAACCAGGGCGAAGAGATCGTTGTAGAAGCATTCTTGAACCAGAACGAGACCACCTACAAGCTCTCCGAATGCGACCTTGTTCTTCAAGGAACACCCCCTATTATTGTCCAAAAAGGCTTCTTGCGCTTTGTAGACGCAGACATCTCTTTCAGAGAGCTAGCAGATCGCCGGATGAGCAGAAAAGATTATGCTATCTGGAAGCAAGAGCTAGATGGCCACCTACACGTGCATGAATTGGCATCTGCACAGGATCTTGGCGATAGAAGCCCTCTACCAGTCCTGCGCCTGACAGATCCTACCTGTGCCTTTGGCAACCTAGAAGGTCCTTTTGAAGCAGATCTACTAGAAGCAGGCTTTTTGCTTAAGCCAACCGGAAGCTCTCGCTATTATTGCCCTACCGATAAAGCTCCCAGCGTTGTGCAATTTCTTCTGGAACTTGGCTGGACGGTCTATGACTACAAAAATAATGAACTGCAGCCTTTGAGTAGCTGTACACTGAGCATCACAGAAAAGCAAAACAGATACTTCCTGGAAGGACACCTCTCTTTTGGCCAGACAAATATACCTGCACAAGATCTCATTCCCCATCTCCAGAAGCAATCTCGCCTTGTGCCTCTTGGCAATGGAAAATCTGGCTTGCTCGCATTTGAAAAAAATAGCGAAACCGCGCTCTTATATGAAATAGAACTCCTTACCGAAGGAATGCGCCTTCGTAAAAGCGCCTATGGACTAGCGATGTCTCTTGCTGAGCAAGGTCATATTCAGGCCCCTACCCTCATTCAAAGCAGGCTCGCAGAGCATCTTCCAGGCCCCTCGTTCTCCGGACAGCTGCGCGCCTATCAGCAAGCTGGCGTCAATTGGATGAAGCAGCTCTTTACTCATCGAGCAGGAGGATTGCTCGCCGATGAAATGGGGCTTGGCAAGACTGTGCAGGTCCTTGCCTTTCTCTCCTCGCATCCACGTATCCCTCGCACTCTCATCATTA
>CAYOTQ010000166.1:4032-4758 GCA_964406915.1 uncultured bacterium | reverse complement strand
AGCGGTTGTTTGCCCTTCCAAAGTAATAGTACCTGGATTCCAAAATTCATCCCGAATAAACTTTCCTTTTTTGACTCGATATCGAATGAGGGTATCTGCCTCAACCAGGTATACATAATCGCGGCCATTGTGACGAGTCACAGTTGGACGAGCAGCCACTGGGGCAGGAAGAGTAATCGAATCAAGGACACGCATCTTTTCCGGATCTACAGCCACTAATATAGAAGGAGGCACATCGGTTGGATCGGGGCAGTTTAAGAGAGCATCAGGTCCTTGTAGCGAACAGCCATCTTGTCGATATACAGACTTCATGACAAGAATACCTTCTTCTGTAGCATTGAACCCATTGTAGGCAGTATTTTTCTTTTTCCCTTCCCCTCTAGGCAGCCGAACTGTTTTTAGTGTAGCCCCCGTTTTTGGATCGATTTTTGACAGACGATATCCATAGATGACATAGAGATACCCATCTTTGAGGATCCCCATCGATCCTGGATAGTCCCATTGTCCATTTTCACTCGTATTGATTAATTGATTGTACCAAATTGGCTCAAGAGTCTCAGGATTCACCTTGGCTACAAAAGCGCCTATAGATCCTGGCTCATCACCATAGCCTCCCCCATAAATAAAAACGTTCCGGGCGTCTAAATAGGCCATGTTATATCCAGATGGATAGAGCTGGGAAGAGACCAGAATGTCGACTTCATTCGGTTTCTTCAATGAACCTCC
>CAYOTQ010000166.1:0-4022 GCA_964406915.1 uncultured bacterium | reverse complement strand
TCGATTGAAGGATACCATGGAGGATTGTCTTCAGTACTCTCTGATCCTGATAAGGCCTGCATGGCGAATAAAAAAGCTAACACACAAAATAGTCTCACGATACCCTCCTGTTTCTATGGTTATATTAGCCCATATCTTGAAAAGAATTTTTCTGAAATGTCTTATTTTTCTCGACACAAAGAATCTCGACACAAAGAATATTGGTGGCATACATGCCAGTCTGTTTGAATTTCCTACTGCTCTTGCAAAAATAAATCTCGAATGATGACTATCTCTCTTGATTAGATTTAAAATATTCTTGAGCTATTACCACTTTTTTGATAAACTTTTTTACATTTTTATAAGTAGGAAACAACATGCACTACTGCAGCTTAAACACTATTTATCAATCAGTAGATGCTAATTTTATTTTACCTATTGCACAATCCATCGCTATTGCCCCAGATGATGACCAATTTTCTGCACTGCTTAAAACTGCCGGCAAAGTGTTACTTATCGCAAGCAGTGTCCTCTTTGCTCTTCCTTCCTTAGGCTTGTACCCCTATTTCATCTATAGAATATTTCAAAAGATTTCAGAGATTCAGATTTCCAAGATTCAAATTTCAGGGATTCAAATTTCAGGGATTCAAGAGGCAGAAAAACCACCACTAGCATTACCACCCCCTCTGCCACCGACCTCAGTCAAACTGGATAGCAAACCCCTGTCTTCCGAGACGATTTTTGCTCTCATGAAAAAGCCGGTTTTGCCCCCGCTAGCATCAGAAGAGCCAAGACCGGATGAACAGCTTCGTGTGCAACAAATTCTGTCCACTCTTGTATCACGCCCTCGTGGCCGCCTGAGCGACAAAGCCACAGCATCTCTTGAAAAAATTGCTTCCATATTTGCCAAAAGTCTGCCGAAATTTGCGCAAATGTATGAAAAACATGCGCTGTACGATGCGATTGCGGTGGTGACACAAGAGGTCAAACAACAGCCAGATCTGCAAAAAGAGTGGAGAATGTTCCTAGACACAAAACCCCAATGCATACTTCCTGATGAGAAGATAACTTCTCTTGATTTTTCAATGGAAATACGTAGACTTGAGGATAGACTGCCTTCCTTAAAAGCCAGCTGTTTAGATCAAAACACTCTCAAAATGGGCGGAACAAATATCCTCTTTCCAGCAAGCCTCAAAGAGGATATTGGAAGAGTATTCCGAGAAAGCTTCCTCATCCCTGATGATATGCTTTTGCCCGACGTCTCGTCAAGGTGCAGCAGGGAACTGTGCGTGGTAGCACAAGACGAACAGTCTAGAGAGGTATATGGAGTCCTCTTTGTTGGCAAGTACATCAGCGCGATCGGAAAAGAATTTTTATATATTAACAGCGTCTGCCGTCAAGCAAAAGCCGCCCAACTGGGAGTCGGGATGAAACTCTTTGAAAAACTTTTTGAGGTGATGAAAAGCGACGACGAGCTCAATCATCTGGATAAAGTGCTTCATGTACACAAAGACAATACAGCCGCACTCGCTCTTTATAAAAAATTCAAGATGTCACCTTCTTCAGATTCCGATACCTATGCAACGCCAGCCCTGCCAGTTGCGGCAGATAATCTCATGCTTCTTCTCAGGTAGTGCCAACCTGTAAGAGACTGTCTTCGAATTAAGTTGCCAGGGGGAACAATCTCTTCTCCCAAATAAACAAACTTTCAATTATTAAATAAATTATTTATAATAGAAGTAGAGATATCCAAGTATCTCAGAGGAGGTTTTATGAATGTTACAGGTCCAACAGATCCCCTTTATGTAGATCCTTCGACCTATTCCTTAAATACAATACTTGGGAATGACAATTTGAATGCTTGGATAAACAATCTAAGCAATGTATCGGGCGGGGTATTTTATGATATCATTCAAAAAGCCCAAGCAACAGGCGGAGACTTATCCGGCTCTTTGAAAAATGATATTGCCGCATTTCTTTCAGCCGCTATACTTTATTCTAGAGCACAGATTCCGATAGAACGGGCAATATCTGCTGCACAAATGGCAGTAGCTCTCCTCAATATCAAGTCGGTACTCTCTGAAAGCGACGTCACCAACCTTGTTACCCTAGCAAATGACATGATTACTGAGCCTCCATTTAACGCTACAGCATTCAACACTGCCACTGCCTCAACTTTGGTATACTCCTTCTACCAGCGAGCTGTAGGTTCTCTTCCTTAAGGATTCAATGGCACCTTGAAGCCGCTGATTTTTTTGGGTAGAAGGCCGTGCCCATATTAGGCATGGCTTGCCGAAGTAAACGGGACCATGAATGAGGTCAGATCTTGCTTTCTCTATGAAAGTTGGATGTGGCCTTGCCTCTTAAATATAAACACCTCACGACCGACGCCTGTTAGTGGGATTAGCGATCATAGTCTAGGTATTCATAACCAGCTTGTAAAACTGAAATAAGAATCCCAATAGCATTTAGATTTACTATAGAGCTTGGGAGAGAGAGCCATTGAGAAGCAACGGTACTGAGGAACAGTAGAGGCAGACGTCTTGTAAAAATGCGCTTCATATTTTCCCCATGACTATGATCCAACACCTTAACTTTTTGTTTAATATATTGCTCAAAGTTGATTTCGTCATTAGGAGTGAAACAGAGTGGAAGGGACGATGTTATCAACAACTTCCCTGAAGAATATCTCATCTGTCCGCACTCATCCGTAATAGTATAAGAGGGAGTGTATTCTTTCTGAAAAACAGTAGAACTACAATCAGAATTGGTTTGCAAAATATACACGCGTTGAATCGGATTATTACACTTCAATACATGAGTTGGAAACGATGTAAAATACCTCTTTCGAGAAGCTTCCCAATCGATGTTGATCGATTGATGAGGATGATTGAAAGAATGTATCCGCAGTTTCCCAGATCGAGCGAAAGAAATTTCGTTAAAAAAATCGTCTATTTTTTGAATAATCTGCTTACCATCAATTTTTGGATAACTCATCAATGGATGTGTACAGAGGGGAAAGTTCTTTTGCTCTCGCTCCACAAACTGCATAATGCTTCTATTCCACTTCTTTGATACAAGCATCCCGTTTCCAAGATCATTCAACGAAAGGTATTCAGCTATCTTCTGTATGATTTCTGGTGGAATATGATCTATATAACTCATAACTACT
Source organism: uncultured bacterium (assembly GCA_964406915.1). GTDB lineage: Bacteria > Chlamydiota > Chlamydiia > Chlamydiales > FEN-1388 > CAYOTQ01. The sequence continues at coordinate 871 of CAYOTQ010000166.1, read as the reverse complement.
CCTTAAAACATGATCAAAAGTTGTGTTTTAAACGAAAAGAAGGTGCTGTCAATAAATTTATGAATCGCACTCAAAAACGAAGAGGAGCACACTCATGAAAAATAGTCGCATAACAGCCGATATAAGTCATCAACCAACACCATTTGACACTATCTCCTTACCAACCTGAGTTCTGGGTCTTTCTCTCGATGGAATACCTCTGTACAGGACAATTTTTTTCGATAGATGACAAAAAAAGTCCGTAAATGTGCTCATAATCTGGCATAGTAAAAGGAGCCGTGCCTGCACTGGGAATAATTTGCGTGATTCTTGGAGCACACCCTGTACACGCAACTCGCATTCAGGGTGTGCCTAAGACACTTTGTTAATAAAAGTTCTGGAAACTATAACACCACCTCATCAAACTCCTCGAAAGGCTGATGAATCCATGTTCGTTTATCTACGCTGTCTGCGTAGTAGTCTGGGCAAAAGTGCGTGCCGTCCTTTTTCCAAAGGACAGCTGTTCGTATCTCCTGAATACTGCTGTACTTTTCTTTTAGGAATTTGGTGGCGGCAACCATGGAGTCGCCAGAATCGACTAAATCATCAACTAGGAGAATGCGCTTGCCAAGCGTGTCAGTAGCCATAGCAACCTCTTTGGAAAGAATAAGCTCTTTATGCTCCTTTCCGAGGTAGGAGCTGGCAACGGTAATGGCTATAGGCTTTTTGAAAATCCGGGTAAGAGGATCACCTACAAACATACCTCCTCGAGCAATTGCCACAATTTGATCAAACTGCCATCCAGAAACCGTAATTTTTCGTGCTAGCTGTTTTACAGTTTCCTTATATTCTTCCCATGAAACAAAATGATCTGTCTTCACATTTTCTACTG
>CAYOTQ010000165.1:0-4765 GCA_964406915.1 uncultured bacterium | reverse complement strand
ATGTACTGTCACAGGTCTGCCCGCATAGGTCTGCTCTTCTAGCTGCTTTTTGAGCCGCTCTGCATAGGCAAGCACATCAGCAGCACGCTCGGGCTTTGTCAAAATAGGGATAATCACCACATGATAGGGAGCTACTCGCGGCGGCAAGCGCATGCCATCATCGTCGGAATGGGTCATAATGAGCGCTCCCACCATACGCGTAGTCATTCCCCATGATGTGGTGTAGCCATACTCAAGCTCTCCTTCTTTCGTGTTGAATCGAATAGAGAATGCTTTAGAAAAATTTTGTCCCAAATAGTGGGAGGTTCCGCCCTGCAGAGCCTTGCGATCTTGCATCATCGCTTCGATAGTATAGGTGTTGACTGCACCAGGAAAACGCTCTGACTCACTCTTCTCCCCCATGATGACCGGAATGGCGAGCCACTCTTCTGCAAGAGCTCGGTACTCTTCGAGCATGCGTTTTGTCTCTTCGATAGCCTCTTCAGCAGTGGCATGCACCGTATGTCCCTCTTGCCAAAGAAACTCTGTGGTGCGAAGAAACAGTCGTGTACGCATCTCCCAGCGTACTACGTTGGCCCACTGGTTGATTAAAAGCGGCAGGTCGCGCCATGAATTGACCCAGCGAGAGTAGGCATCACCAATAATTGTCTCTGAAGTAGGACGGACGATGAGAGGCTCTTCTAGTGGACTTGCTACTACTAGCTTACCATCTTTTTCTTCAAGGCGATGGTGAGTGACGACAGCACATTCTTTGGCAAAGCCTTTGACGTGGTCAGCCTCTCTCTCGAGAAAACTCAAGGGAATGAAGAGTGGAAAATAGGCATTTTGATGACCAGTCTCTCGGATACGCAGGTCTAGTCTGTCACGAATCAGTTCCCAGATACGCCATCCCCAGGGTTTGATGACCATACAGCCTCGAACGGCGGAGCTTTCGGCAAGGTCTGCGGCTTTGATGATCTGTTGGTACCACTCCGCGTAGTCTTCTTCTCTGGTTGGCTGAATCGCTGTCTTTGTCATGTCTCTTCCTTATTTTGAAACAGAAGCAAGAATCATATCAGCTATTTTCAGATTTCTCAAGCGGTTATGCACGAGAGTGCCTTGTAGCAAAAGAGTTAGAGACTCTCTTAGACAAAACAATCTAGCGTCATACAGTTATTTCATAAAGCCTCTCCTAGAAACACCACTTAGGTAAATGGTGGTCACTTGAGTTTATAGGACAAAAGATTTGTAAAAATTCACAGTATTTAAAAAATTTTTATGTTATAATAGTCTTGTAGAGCAGAAGGGAGGATGGTATGGGAATAGGTGGTGTGCCTTCGATGCCAGGGATTAGCAGTTCTTCAAGTCAGCAAAAGTTGATAATTGCAGAACAACAGCTGCAGCGCGCCTACGGTAATGTTGAGGGTTTGCTTTCAAAAAACCCAAAACTAGCCGCAAAGCTGCAACAAAGTTTGGACTTAATTCGTGTCAATTTTTCACGAATTATAGAAATTAAATACCATAAAACCGCTGACCAGGTAATCAGTGGAGTCACTGGCGGCCTAAGCCAGGGAGAAATAGACGCTATTACAGCACAAATTGCTACTGTGACGTCAAATATTCAAACGTTAACTGCTGAGATTGATGCGCTGCCAGGTCAGCTTACCCAAGCACAATCTGATCTTGCAGCGGCTCAGGCGACAGCGCTGTCATACACGAATGCCCTCAACTCACCCAGCCAGACCGGAGTCTACTTTCCATCTGGCCCTCCTTTGAGTTCTCATTATTCAAATGCCATAATAACGTTAACCAATATACCGAGCGTGGACGCTTTTATGACAAGTATTGATCCTACATTGACCCCACTCTTCCATGCCATGGTGTTGGATCCGTTATTGAATATGATTAATGTGAGTGATTTTGGCCATAAAAAAGATGGGACACCCGTCACTATCGGAGATGTCGACACAATTATATCTTCATTAGCCACATTTCAAGGTTATGTACAGCAAAACTACTCGACTGATGTTTACAATTCTGTTTCACCTTTTTTATTTACAATGATAGACCAACTAGTTCAATCAAGAGTAGAAATGGTTAATTCCATGACTTTTGCTTTGAACACTTTGAATGACGTGACAATTCCTAATTTAAATACTACGATTACTCACATACAGGCACGAATAGTGGATGCTCCTGTTGAGTTAAGTGCGGCACAAGCCCAGCTTGCTGCATTAAATCAACAGTTGGCTGATGGAACGAATACGGCAGGAATCGCTTTTTTCAATTCTTTAACACCGCTTGAAAAGTTGTTATTTCGTGCATTGTACCCAACTGTGACATTTCCTTCTTAGATTTGGAGGAGGAGTATGGAAAATAACGAGTTGAATTTAGCATTAAAGGATCCTGGCGGTCTTTCGGATGCCGAGATGGATGAAATATTAGAGGCGCAACTAGCCTCTGTCCGAAAGATTAATGAACTGTTAGGGCCTGTTGTTCCGAGCACAAAACAAACCAAGTCTGAGCCGAAGAGGAGGAGTCGAAGCTTCCTGCGGAATTCGGATAGGCGTGTGTAAAAGAGGCGCTCGGAACCTGGCGGACCTGCTGAGGCCATCTTAAGGAATTATGGTAGTAAGCGGTCGCTTTCGTCTGCGAACATTTGATTAAAGTCCTTCAACGGACAGACGCGCTTTCGCAAAGCAGCCACCAGCTGGTAGCCAAGGTCAAAAGGAAAAAGTAACCAAGCCGGCAAAAAGGCAAGCCAGCCCACAGAGGCCCAAGGCATGCCAAGCAGCCACAGAATACGAAATACAGCCGCGCTATAAAAGCGAGGAGCGCACTCTTCTTCAATCAACACGAGGCTGTCGACTTCTGGGTGTTGATCACGCCAGACGCCGAGCCTCTTTTTTGCCGTCTCACCACCAAGCGGCGCATAGTAAAACTGTTTGTCTCTATCGTGTTTCAAGACGAATTGAATGCACTTTCTACATAGACCGCAATCATTGTCATAAAAAATTATATTCATATCACCTGAGGAGCACTTCGTTTGAGAGCATCAAATTGCATGGCTAGCTGCATGATTTCTGCCTCACTGCCCTGCCCTGCTTGTATCTCAGCCATCACTTTTTCTCTTGCCATCATCCAATTTCGCTCCTTGATTTTCAAAATCGCCTCCATGACACCTTCTCTCGCCTTTTCCAGATTAATCTTCTTATTCGAGATTTCGGCAAGAAATGGCTGGACATCTTCATGCTCAATTTCTGCGACTAAACGCAAGAGATCAAGACCCTGCTTTGCATCAATCACACTCATAATATACCTATAGATTTTCTGCGCAACAGGAACTAAAAAATCATCTGCCTCCAGATTGCGCGCGCATATAGCTCCTATCGATTCTGTCGGAGATAAAATGAGCCAGCGTATCAAATCAGCTTCCAGTACACGATCAGGATCTACTGCATGAGGAGACATGGAAGAGGCAGCCATCGATTTTTTGCGTTGGACAGTGAGAGGAACTACGCCCCCCACACCAAGCAGCTCTTCCGGGACATTGACAAGATGGGCAAGCTTTTTTAAGCTCTCGTGAACCATGACTCCATTGTCCCACGATCGAATCGTCTGGACAATCTCTTGCAAAAGGCGATTTTTTTCTGCTGGCGACTCCAGACGCACCTCTTTTGATCGTCTAGCAACAAGAAAGGGTAGATATTCTTGCGCCTGCATCAAAGCATGCATAATGGCAACAGGCCCCTCTTTGACAAGGGTGCTGTCTGGATCGGCGCCAGCCTCCAGCGCCGCTACATGCACCTCAACACCTTGCTTCTGAAAGTGACTCCAAGCTGCACAAGCTCGCGCACATGCTCTTCACCAAAAGCCGTTCCAAGAGCCGCCACCGTACATTCAAAGCCATGATAAATCATTCGTAGAGCATCCAGACCACCTTCTACGATAATAGCCTGCTTTTGCTTGGCAATGCGCTTGGCACAATAAAAGAGACCAAAGAGTGATCGAGACTTTTTAAATAGAGCGGTCTCTTTGGTATTGATATACTTGCCGCCAAAAGTGCTTTCGTGAAATTTTCTGGCTGAAAATCCAATTACTGTCCCTACTTTATCTTGTACGGGCAGTATCAACCTATTCTCAAAAAAATCGCGCCACCGGCCATTTCTTTCCACAATGAGGCCCGCTTCTGCCAAAATCTCATCAGAAAAGCCAAGACCATGCATGATCTTGCGAAACAGGCCGGACTGTTTGGGAGCAAGGCCAAGACGAAATTGCTGAATAAAGGAAAGGTCTATCTGGCGGTTTAATAAATACTTGAGCGCCTCTTCACCCTCTTGTGCGTGTAAAAGATAGGCATGATACAGACGCAAGGCCGCTTCATTGGCCTCTTTGAGCCTGGACCTGCTTGTCTCTTTGACTTCTGAGCCGCCCTCCAGCTTTTCCAAGACTACTTGAAAACGCTCTGCTAGTTGCTCTACGGCTTCTGCAAAGCCTAATTTGAGATGCTGCATCAAAAATTGAATTGCATCGCCATGGGCGCCGCAGCCAAAGCAGTGGTAGTGCGAGTCTCCCCTATTGATTACAAAAGAAGGGGACTTTTCGTCATGAAAAGGACAGAGAGCTTTAAACGCACTGCCGGCCTTTTTGAGAGGGACGTACTGGGAGATGAGCTCAGGCAGGTCAATGCGCTGGCGGAGAGTTTCAAGGCTTTCTTTTGTAAAACGGGCCATAGGGTATTTGTACTCTTATAAGAAAATAAGTATATCACACTCTTTTTGTAAGA
>CAYOTQ010000164.1:0-4787 GCA_964406915.1 uncultured bacterium | reverse complement strand
TGGATAAAAGATCTTACTCTAGAAACTGCAAATCCAGTTTCTCAAGAAGCTCTGAACCATCTTGGCAGTGCACGTGAAGACATTGGATTTACTGTTGGCGATGTTAGTGCCACCACATTTGTGTTCTGGCCGCAAAAAATCACGCGGACAAAAGAGGGCCTATCTACACTTACTGTAGAAAAAACCACTCACACTGCTCCTCCACTAACAGTAGAGTGGAAGCAAGATGGCCTTATTTCCGGCTCTTCAACTAGCCTGGTTGGTCTTGCCTATATTTTTGCACAGGCAGGCCAGCCTTCGTATGCATTCGACTATTTGACACAAGCACGCGCTAGCAAATTAGGCTCTGATGAAGAGCTTACGCAACTCAAACGACTGACAGACCTCTTTGAACACATGCCCATTACTTCCACACAGTTGGCACTTGTACGCATACGAGGGCTTCTGACAATTCGTAAGATCATTCAAGAGCAGACCCACAAGAGAGAATTTACGCCTGTAGAATGGAAATCATTTCTTCACCTCTCTCAAGCAATTCACAATGCCCGTATAGAAGATGAATCGCTATTTTCTGCCGAAGAGCTCGCAGAACTTCGGCACGTACATGTTGAAGCCATGGCTTTTGCCTTGCAGAAAGAAAAGCCTGCACCCGTATTGGCCTCTTATGATCTAAAGCCTCCACACCGCACCTTACGTGCATCTCTTATTGAAGAATGTGTCAAGCGAGCAAAAAAGCCTCTTACAACAGACCCAGAGTTAACTCTAGATCCTTCTGTACTTCTCGATCATTTCTTTGAGCTGTACAACTATATTGTAAGCAACGAAGTGTCAAAGGAGCAGATTATCCCCTTATTTGCTCCCATTCGAGCCAGTGGCAAGCAAACGATCCATATAGACATCGCCAGAAAGATATTAATTGATGTATGGCAGAGCAAGCAAACGCAAACTATTAAATTAGAATCTATCGATTTACAAAAAGTAAAAGAAGTTCAGAAAAAAATCACCACCACCCCTCTCTCCAACTTCCTTATAGTCTGGCATACAGCCCGTGCTATGATAAGCAGGAAACCAGAAGATCTTCCCGAACAGGTAGACGTAGAATATGAATGTAACACATTGAAAGTCTACCAATCTAAGTCAGATTCTCTTGAGCTAGAATATGTAGCAGCCCCAATTGTAGCAGATAGTATTGCAGACAGAAATCAAGTTCTATTTCACAAGCTAATCAAAGCTCTAGATGAGGATCCTCATCTTTTCGGCCCCCTTACAACTCCAATTATAAAAAATATTCTTTTGACTTCCAAAGAACTCAAAAAACTATTTGAGTCACGAGACACTCTTGTCTCATGCGAGGATATTGTCTCTACAGTCGAAAAAATTGCCAACATTAACCTCTCAGAGGCCACAAGGAAGCAGCAGCTCGACTTGCGCATCAAAACCGCTGAAGAGAAAAAAGCAGTTCCCATAGAAAAGAAACCTGTGGTGATTACTTTTGACAGTGGTGAGGCGACAGAATACAAGCTCACGATCACTACAAAGCCGCTACAAGAGCTGCGTAATCTGCCCAAACAAGCAACAAAGCTTCGAGACAATCCTCCTTCAGATGAGCTTGTAAAGGGCGTAGATAAGGCAGAAAAAAAGCTCCGGGAGCGTATTGAAGCAAGACAGGTCTTTACACCAGATCAACTGGTAGAATTTGCTCAAGAGGTTGCAGTCGCCCTCAACAGACACACAACTGAAAGAAAACGACTTGAACAATCTATCATAGAAAAATGCCTCGCCTCGAAAGGCGACTTACCTCCCCGCCTCCAAAATGCCATCAGCAGAATCGATAAGTTTGGACAAGCAGCCCTCCTAGAGGAGCTGAAAAAATCGTATCAGCTGCTGGAAATTACAGATATGGCGCTTGCAAAAGAGATTTCTCTTTATTTGATGCATACTGCTGCGGAAAAAATTCTCTCCGGCAAGATCAAAAAGGACCTGGCTGAACTGGGAACGCTCTCCGGCGATGATCCTCAATGGAATAGTCTATCGGCGCAGGTGGTCTCTCTCTTTCAACGTGCAGAAAATTTCGCCCGCTATCTTGGCCCAGATGGCAAAACAATGGACAATCCTGCGCTCTCGTGCAAGCTTCTTGCCCTTGAAGCATCGCAAGGCATCATCTGCAGCCAGGAGCAAAAAGAGCTCATCATACAAATGGTGGCAAAACCAGAAGAATGGTACGAGCTCAAAGTTGGCCTTGGCAAGACCTCTGTTGTCTTTCCGGTGGTACTGCTGATGCTGCTCGAAAAGGGTGAGTTTCCAACAGCTGTTGTAAAAGATGAACTCTTGCAGCAAAACTTAGACTCTCTTGATCGCTCGACACGCTCGCTTCTGGAACAAGCTGGCATCGAATTTCGATTCCGTCTCAACGATCCGTTAAACACTACGGCTCTGCAAGAGCAGTACCTGAGGCTGCTGCAAGCAAAAGAAAATAAATCCTATCCGATTACCACTCTCTCCTCTCTCATCGATCTGGATGAAAAAATGCAGCTGCTCATGCAAGAAAGAGCCCATCTTATGAAGGAAGTGCAAGACACACTTAAGACCCCTCTTGCAGATCTCTTCGCTGACTTGCATAAGACACTCGATAAGAATCCACAACTGGCAGGGGTCATTGAGAAAAACTTGGACAAACTGCTCAAAATTGATACCTATAACCAACAGCTGGTTCTTCTTGGAAAAATTCGAAATACCTTTGACTTTCTGCTGTTTGATGAAGCCGATGACATTTTAAGTGTGAATACCGAAAGAAATGTCTCTCTTGGTGTTCCAGGAAAACTTGATCAAAATATCCAAGAGACTATTAAAGAGATCATGAGTACGCTCTTTACTTCAAAAAACAGCGATCTAGAAGAGTTTCGAAGGATCTGTCTTGCCGGACAGCAAGCCTCATGCCCAGAAGAATTTCTGTCAGGAAAAGTGATCCCTGCTCTTTTTGATGAGGTAATAGAAAAAAAGCCTTTTAAGGAACTCTTTGCACAAGTAGACAAAACAGAGCTGCGAAAATATGTCACCACACGCGCTGACTCCAACCTCCAGCTGACCGCCGAGCAAAAACAAGCGATCGGGCCATTAAAGCGCATCTTGCAAGCAACATTTAGCCTTGCTGCCAAGCAAAATCCCGGCATTACCAGCGGCATCAAAAACTCCGATGGATTTCAGGTAGGACCAAAGATAAGCGGTCAAGAACAAGCTGGTACTATTTTTGGTGATGAATATGACCTGATTGTCAACCACTACTTTACCTATGGCATCTCTCTTCGTTCGGTCGCTGCGACTGGCCAAGAGACACCCTTTGTTTTGACTGCCCTGTCTCAAATCCAGCAGCAATACCCAGACCTTTATAAAGAATGGCTCACTGCTGCCAATAGCAAGCAGCTCACCATACTCGACTACCTCAACAAGCCAGAAAATATCGAGCAGCGCCTGCTGTTTACTGAAAAAGCTCTCTTTGTTGAGAAGCGCCTGAAAAACTATAAGGAGCAAATTGTATACAACGTGCAGCATGCCTGCTACGGGCGTCGTTTTGGAGGAATGACAGGGACTCTTTCTCGAGGAGCTCTTCCAAAAACAAAGACCCCTTCCGACTCCACCAAAGAGGTCACTGCAGAAGTGCTGTTGCAGGCCACCCTTCTCAAAGAAGCAACAGTAGCTATTGTCTCAGAAGAAGAAACAAAAGTGCTCCAGCAAATGGCAGATGCTGCCTCCAATCATGTCTCCCTTATCAACCAAGGATTTCATCTACGAGATGGCAACTCCAAAGCAGTAGTCGCCAAACTGCGCGAGCTCCAGCAAGACAAAACTCTCGCCTTTGTCTTTATTGATGTACAGACACGAAAACCTATGCTCTGGAAAGCAGGCCAGCAAGAGCCGGAAAATGTCAGTAAAGAAGATCTTAACAAGATGATGACTGACCCTGCAGTAAAAAACACACTACGATTTTACTTTGCCCCTCCAGACACACGTGGAACTGATTTTCGCATCCCTCCGGGAACTGGCATGACCTTTGTAGGCCCCACATGCAGTATGGATGATTTTGTCCAGACGCTTGGACGTATGCGGCAAGCAGGAGATGTGCACTCAATGGACTTTACAGTAGCACAAGGTGTCAGCACACGCATTCGCACACGTCAAAAGGTAGCCGATGACAAGCCTCTTGAATATCACCATATTATCAGTGATATCGAACTGCAGGTTAAAAACGAGACAAAAATGAAGAATCTGGCCAGCGATCTTGAGGCAATGAAGGCTGTGATTCAAAACGGAACAAGGAAGCTTCTCAATGGCTATACAAACCGAAAAGAGCTGGCATTGCATGCCTCTATTGACAATCAGCTTTTAGCTGCTTGTAACTGGCTCCAGGAAAAAAAGGAGACCAATTTAGAAGCTGATGGCGAGCGATCAGTTGATGAGAAGATTTCTGATTTTATTAACACTTCAGCTGCTGCTCACCAAAATAAGATTGCACAACTCGAGCGAGTGCTCAAAAAATTGCCTTCCACCCCTGCTCTACACGAGCATATACAGTTTTTGCACGAGACTCTCAAGAGCATGAAGAGCGATATTCAGGCAATTCAGGCCCAAATGAAGCAAAGGGCGCAAGAGGTTAATCAGCAGCACTATCCTGAGACAATACCCTCTAACAGCGGCGCGCTGATCCAAGCGCATACGCAAGTGCAAGAACAGGCGCAGCAGCAACAGCAGGCCCAGCAACAGATTCTCGCGACTGAAGCTGTCAAAAAAAT
>CAYOTQ010000163.1:0-4791 GCA_964406915.1 uncultured bacterium | reverse complement strand
CCAGACAAAGGACATATGCCGATCCATATGAAGGTAAATATGAAGCGGCCAAATCTTTCCCTGTCTTCATCTGCCGAGAGGGGGCAAGAATGGGATAGGAGAGGTCAGAAAAGCTTTTCACACTCTTCAAAAGCATCTCACTTTCCTCTCTAGAAAGCTTCGAGAGCACAGGGTCTGTAAACAACGCTACAAGAACTTCCCAGCGTTTTTCTTGCCAGAAGAGCTCAAACTGTCGTTTCGCCTCTTTGTCCAAATACTCAAGATAGGGGCGCGCTGCGAGTTTGTTTTGCTTTTCTTCAAGCCTCTTTTGCTGCAAAAATGTCTTTTCATTAGCCTCTCGCCACTTAGAAAAAATATGCTTTTCCCATCGAGAAAATAGCGTTTTGTGCACCTTCTGAGAAAAGACCACGAAGCGAGCAGAAAATGCTCGCAGATCTTCGAGAGAAACATCGCCAATTTTTTCCATCAACGACTCGCCAACCTCCCCTTGAAAATCTTCATGCCACATCAAGAGCCTGCTGAGATCAACAAGAAGGAGTTTTTCTTTCGTGCGTTCGCAAAGCCCCATCCATGGAGATAGAGCCTCCTGCTCTACCAGCTCTTCTATAGGCATCTGAGAATTATTTTCTCTAGATATGCTTAGCGCTCTTTGCATGGCAAAAATCTCTCTTACAGTTTTGTGAGGAGCAAGCAGGCGAAGTAGCGGCGAGTCCGATGGCAGCAGCAGCTTCAAAAAATAGTCCCATGTAAGAAGTTTTTCGCTGTCTTCAAAGCTATCTGTAAAAAGCTCTCTTTTTAATGAAAGCTCCTGGTTCCACACCTTGGATATAAAAGCCTCATTTTGCAGCCACCTGAGGACTTCGTCGGGCGTTGGCTCATCAAAAAATGAAGCCTTTTGGCGGATAAAATCATTGGGATCAAAACGTGGATAGCTTGCCAGTGCAAGCACTTCAAATGTGTAAGGATCCATTGCCACAATAGCCCCTCCACGCATTACTGGCTCTTTTCCTTTATTTTCGCTGCAGCCAACTTCTCGATCGTACTCACTTTGTGCAAGCAGCTGCTCTGCATATTCCTGCAACTCAATAGAGAGCGAAAGAAGAAGACGCTTTCCTGGAATGGGTGCATATGATCCAGGCATTGTTCGAAGGCAGTTGCCTTTAGCGTCAGAAAAAAAATACTGCCTGCCGCTATAGCCCCGAAGCTCCTTTTCAAAACTAGACTCAATGCCTACTAGCCCCACAGTATCATTGATGGTGTAGGCTTGCTCTGTCAGCTGCAAAAGTTTTCTCTTGGCTTCAGCAAAGGACATTGCAGACTCTTCTTCATCGCCCTCTTGGCACAGCTCGCGCTTCTGGACATAATCTGATAAAAAACGAATTTCAGAAATGAGATTTGTATATTTCTCTCGAGAGATAGGGCCGAGGTAGCCAATTACGTCGCACGCAGCTCTTCCACGTGGATAGATTCTCTTTGGCACGCTTTGCACCTCCATGCCTCGCCACTCTTGCTGCAGCATTTTGAGGCGATAATATTGCTCTTCTGTCAGCCCCTGCTTGACGACTAACGGAATATTGTAATTTAAAGAAGCATGCGAGTGGATCAGATCTTCCAGCCTAGCAGCATCGATATGCAACACTTCTGCAATTACACAAGAGAGCTTGTGAATATATTCACGTCGAAGGTAGCGCCTTTTCTTCGTTCCATCAGATGCCTTTTCAAAATATATAGAGGGCACATCGCGAAAATCTGAATAGACAATAGCCAGTCGATAGTCAATAGCGTTGGCAGCAAGGACGGTGTTAAAGCGATCCCGAACTGTCCCTCGAGCTGCTGGCTGAATGACAGTGCGCCTCCTTGGCTGGAGAGCCTCTTCAACTTTTTTATCGTGCTGAATGATCGCTAAATGCCAGATCCTTAGACCAATAAGCAAAAGAACACACAGCACAAGATGCAAAACTTTGTTTGCTTTTGCCGGAATTGCATGCAATGCATCTGCATCATCTTTTCTCGAATTTTCAAACATCACTTATTCAGTTTGTAAAAAAAGCCGCTTTCGGCTAACATTTAGCTCAACTTTATACGCGCCTGTAGTTCAATGGTAGAACAGTAGCCTTCCAAGCTACGAGTGTCAGTTCGATTCTGATCAGGCGCTCCAATCATAACATACACTATAAACCAAGACCGAAATCTTTACATCTCCTGTAAAGATGCCGTCGTCAAAAGAAAGGGACAAGGCTTGGCTACCCAAGAGAAATCTCAAGAAAAAAATGTAGTTCAGACTCAAACTACTATTAAGGATCTACTAGAAGCTGGAGCCCATTTTGGCCACCAGAAATCTCGTTGGAATCCGAAAATGCGCCGCTTCATTTTTGGCGAACGCAATGGCATCCATATTATTGATCTTGCAAAGACCTTGCAACAACTTCGAGATGCTGTAAAAATTGTACAAGAAACTGTGAGCCAACATCGCTCTATTCTCTTTGTAGGAACGAAAAAAGCTGCAAAGACAATCATCAGAGAGCTCGCAGAAGCAGCCGGAGAGTTTTATGTATCTGAGCGCTGGCTCGGTGGTACATTGACAAACCTCACCACTATCCGTCAGTCTATCAAAAAACTCGAGCGCATCGAAAAGCGCATTGCTACCGGCGGAGAAGGTCTGACGAAAAAAGAGCTCTCCATGCTCACAAAAGAGCAGATCAAGCTCGACAAGAACCTCTCAGGTGTTCGTGGCATGAGAAAGCCTCCTGGCCTGCTCATCATCGTTGATCCAAGCAAAGAATCGATTGCTGTTGCAGAAGCAAAAAAGCTCAACATCCCTGTGATGGGCCTTGTGGATACAAATTGCGATCCAGATCCTATCGATTACGTCATTCCATGTAACGACGACGCACAAAGAAGCATCAAACTGATTTTGGAGACATTGACATCTGCCATCATCGATCTGAAAAACGAAATGCGCCTCTTCGGAAAAGAAGATGATCAACTTGAACAGGGTCTTGAGCAAGCTGCTGCTGAGGCAAGTGCTGAAGAAGAATCTTCTGACAAGTGGAAGGAGTAAATCAATGGGTACAGCTATTACATCGACACAAATCAAAGAGCTGCGCGAGCGTACCGGCGTTGGCATGTCCAAATGCAAAGATGCTCTTGAAGAAGCACAAGGCGATATGGAAGCTGCCATCGCGATCCTCCGCAAAGCCGGCATGGCCTCTGCTGTAAAAAAGCAGGGACGAGAGACCAAAGAAGGTCAAGTATGCTTCAGAGAAAATGAAAGCGTCTTGGTGATTGCTGAGATCAATGCAGAGACAGACTTTGTAGTAAAAAACGATCGCTTCCAAGAGTTTTGCAAAAACGTCATGGATGAACTTGTTGCCACACGGCCACAATCTCTTGCCAGCTTTTTGGAGCAAAAATATTCCAAAGACCCTGCGCTTACAATCGACCAATATCGCAGTCTGATTATTCAGACAATTGGAGAAAATATCCAAATCTCCAGACTGTGCGTTTGGGCAAAATCAAAAGAGCAATCTATTGGGATCTACTCTCATCTTGGCGGTAAAATTCTGACTTGTGTAGAGCTTTCTGCCCCTAAGGAAGAGGCTTTTGCAAAAGAGATCGCCATGCATTGCGCAGCAGCATCTCCAGAGTATCTTGCTCCTCAAGATGTGCCTCAAGAGCTCATCGAAAAAGAGCGTGAAATTGCTCGCGGCCAAGTGCAAGGCAAGCCAGCTCAGATCATCGATAAGATTGTTGATGGCAAACTAAATGCCTACTTTGATACTGTCTGCCTTACAAAGCAAAAGTTTATCAAAGACACAGCGAAATCGATTGAGACAGTCGTCAGCGAGCGCAGTTCCGCTATAGGAGCTCCTCTGCAGATCATTCGCTTTCTTCGATGGATGGTCGGCCAAGCGCTGTAGTTTTCAAGCGCTGTAGTTTTATAGATAAGAGGCGACAGAGATCGCCTCTTATCCTTCAATAATTGGGAGTAGAACCTGCTCATGCCATCTCATATCCCTTACAAAAGAGTCTTACTTAAACTTTCCGGCGAAGCCCTTATGGGCAAAGAAGAGTATGGCATTGCTAGTGAGCCATGTGAGCAGATCGTCAAAGGCATTAAAGACCTCTTAGATGCCGGCATTCAGACCGGGATTGTTATTGGAGGCGGCAATATTTTTCGCGGCATTGATGGCAAAGCCCTCGGCATTGGCAAAATTCCGGCCGACCATATGGGCATGCTTGCCACAATTATTAACGCAATCGCCCTCCAGCAAGCTCTAGAAAAACATTCTATCGAAGCTATTGTGATGAGCGCTGTGAGCTGCCAGCCTTTTGCAGAGCCCTATCATTGGAAACAGGCCATCCAGCACTTAGAGAAAAACCGTGTGGTAATCTTTGCCGCCGGCACAGGAAGTCCCTATTTTACCACCGACACCGCCGCCGCTCTTCGTACCTGCGAAATTCAGGCACAAATCCTGCTCAAAGCGACAAAAGTAAATGGCATATATTCCAAAGATCCTCTCAAGCACCCCGACGCAATCCGTTATGAAAAAATTAGTTACGCTGAAGTACTTGCACAAAAACTGAATGTAATGGATGCTACGGCCGTAGCTCTTTGCATGTCAAGCCAAGTGCCTATTTTGGTATTTGACATGTGGGCCACGCCAAAATTTTCCGAAGTGATTGTACAGGAAGTTCTCATAAGTAAAAATCTTGGCACAATTGTCTATTGAGGAGAGAAGCTGATGGCTCACGATGTTCTGCAAGAAACAAAATCACGAATGAATGCAC
>CAYOTQ010000162.1:0-4814 GCA_964406915.1 uncultured bacterium | reverse complement strand
ATGGGATATGACACTAGAAGCTATAGGCAGCAATGCAACAGGAACAGTCCAATTGCACGATGTCACCACGGATACGACTATTAACTCATCGCAAATGAATTTTTTTGTCGCTACCGGCACCAATCACGTTCTTTGCGGACAAACGTTAGTAAGACTCAATGCCGGGACTACTATACAACTTGAGGTGAACGTATCTACCGTTACTGTAAATGGGCTATTAGTTATTAACCCCGCAATATCGCTCAGCCGAATTGCAGAATAAAGATCAGAATTTCTTAACAAATGGAGCAGAAGATGAAACGAGCCCTCTTTACACTCATTGGTGCTTTTGTCATGGCAAGCAGCTTTGTGCAACTACCCCTCGTGGCAAAACAGAAGAAACAACAGGCGCACAGCAGCAGCAGTGAGCACTGCTGTCAAAATTGTCTGCAACCTGTTTATGCGTGTGGATATTCCAACGAGGAACAAACGATAGCCGCCGGTCCAGACCCACTGGTGTATATTCCTCTTGCGCTTGAGAATGACGAAGTTCCTCCGGCAGGCATTACCCACCCTGTCTTAGGAGATACAACCCTGTTTGAATTGAATGAAGATGGCGTGTATCTACTGGAATGGCATATGGATATTTCCCCTGTGAATCCAACAAACCAGATATTTATTCGGCTGAGAGACATCTTAACGGATACTGTTATCTCTTCGTCTGAGCAGGTTTTTTCCTCTGGGGGAAACAATATTCTTGATGCAGGACAAACCCTGGCTCAACTATCTGCAGGAACTGTTCTTGTGTTAGAAGTGGCCTCTGGAGTAGCGAATGATAATGTTGTTGTCAACAACGCTACGCTTGTCATTACAAGAATTTCAGAATAGACAAAAGGACTACAAAATGAAGACTTTATCAGCAATACTTAGCAGCGCTCTTTTTATAGCAGTTGCTCTTTTACAGACCGGTGTGGAGGCAAAGCAAGCAACCAAAAAGGAGAAATCTCCGGCAAAAGCGGCAAGTAAACTTGCCCACCCAAAGAAACAGTGCTGTTCGGATCCTATCTATGCATGCGCCTCTATTAGCGGCTTTGTGAATATTACCTCTCCATTTCTTGTGATCAATTTTGATGTAAATGATGTTGTCCCAAAGGGGATTGTCCATCCAGTGACAGGAGATGATAGTCGATTTGAAATCAAGACCAACGGGCTTTATCAGATTCAGTGGGACGTCACACTTACTGAACTTTCGAGCCCCTCTACTGCAGCGCTGTGGCTGCGAAATTCAATTGACGATACCATTTATCCCTCTTCATTCCAGATTATATCTTTATTGACCGGCTCTACATCCTTTGCGGGTCAAACACTTTTGCGGCTGCAATATGGAGATATGCTTCAGTTAGAAGTGGCAAATAGTGGTGCTACAGCAGCCGTCAGCTTGGCCACTCTTGTGATTACCAGGATTCAAGATCGGTAAAGGCAAATATAGGTAAAAATGGCAAGAGGGTGTTTGCCTTTGCAAAACACCCTCTCTTTATTCACTTGGATGAATAAAAAAGTGCCTGAAACAGGAGTCGAACCTGCGACCTCCGCATTACGAATGCGCTGCTCTACCAACTGAGCTATTCAGGCTGAGAAACGACAACTATGGTAACTCACTTCTCACTTCGAAGCAATCCGAAACCAACTTCGCCGCGCAAACCCCTCGCAACACCTCATCCGTCGACCAAATCTCCAGCTGCCTCTTTGCCCGCGTACAGGCTGTATAGAGGAGCTTCTTTCCAAAATGCTCGCACCCAGGCGGCACAATTACCACCACCGACTCAAACTCGCTGCCCTGGCTCTTATGTACCGAAAGGCAATAGGCAAGCTCGTAGGAAGAAAGCAGCACCTTCGGGATCTTCTTTCTAGCAGAATCAAAATACGCATTTCCATCCTTCTCAATATACCCGAGCTCTCCATTACTCAAGCCAAGCTGGTAGTCGTTTTTTGTAATCACGATTGGCACTCGCCCACCCATATCTTTTACTCTCATAAGGTCTGCCACCTGGGCATTGACCGCCTGCGAACCAAAAGGCCCTGTACGCAAGGGAGAGAGTAGTTGTAGCTTTCCTTCAGAGCTGTAAAGCCGCTTTACATAAGAGGCGATCAATGAAGGAAAAGAGCGTTCATTTAGGGTCTGGTAGTGAATGCCAGCATGCCCTGCTTTAAGGAACTTTAGAGAGGCCTCTGCATTTGCTTCATTAAACAGCAAGGCAAGATCAAGGATCTGGCCGATCTCTGCCCGCCTTGAGGCGGTAAGCTTGCCCTTGCCTTGCTGGCTTGCCACAAGAGAAGAAAATGGAGCGCCAGGCTCAACCGGAGGCAATTGCGCCGGATCACCCAAGAAGAGCACGCGAGCTCCGCTAGCGACTCGAGAGAGTAGTTTGGCAAAGAGCGAGGCATCTATCATCGAACTCTCATCGATAATCAATACATCATAGGGTAAAAATGTATCGGCGCCTATGGATCGCCGCTTTCCTGAAGAAGAGATGAAAGAGGAAACCCCAAGCAATGCATGCAAGGTTTTGGCTTCATAGCACAGATGCTTTCCAATTGACGCCGCTAGCGCGTTTGCCGCCTTGCCAGTCGGGGCCGCCAGCGCGACACGTATGTTTTTTTGTTCAACAGAAGAAAGAAATATTTTTAAAAATAGAGCGGCGGTATAGGTTTTGCCAGTCCCGGGGCCTCCATAAATACAAAAGATGTTTTGATCAAAGGCAGAGAGCACCGCTCTCCCTTGATCTTCAAAAAGCAGCTGCTCCCGAACAAGCTGTTGGACTCGCTCTTGCGCTGACTGGATATTGATTTGATGGGAGGCTTTTGCGCAAGAAAGCCTTGCAAACTCGCACATGATCTTCTGAGAGAGCTTCCATGCACGAGGCAGAAAAAGACGGGTATGGTCTTTTACAATAGGAGCCAATTCTGGTTGTTTGGAGATCTTTTCTTGTTTGGAGATCTTTTCAAAGCCTGCTCGAAGCTGGCGTGCCAGGCTTCCACTTTCGTCTGTAAAAAAGCAGGGGTCTGGAACAATCGCGTCAGAGGCAAAGTCAACATAAAGAGCCCCATGACGAAACGCCGCTGACAAAAAGCTTATGAGAGCAGCGATATCTACATCCTGGCTCACCTGCTGAGCTGCAAACGTGTCTATGGCCACAAGAAAGTCACGTTCCATCAACTACCTCCTGTGAAGACAAATAGACAGCTCCCTTGCCAAATGGCACCCCTCTCAAGAAGAGAAAGAAAAAACCGCCAAATTTAGATCTACCATCGATATAGCGCCTCCATGCTTTGGAATAGATCCGCGCCTGCTTGTAGTACTCCTGCTGCTCAATGACCTGCTTGAGGTTTTCCTCGGCATACGCTTCTTGCGTCTCTCCCAGCCAGTTGGATTTCCAGTCCAGGAGATAGGTATAGCCCTCATATTCAAATGCCAAGTCGATTGATCCTTTCATCAAGACAGTGCCTTCATCATACAAAAACTCCATTTCACAAAAGAGTTTTTCTGGATTTGTCATATTGAGTGAAAATGTGGCGTGTAAAGAAGCGAGAGGCAAAGCAAGAGCTTGCTCGATTAACCGATCGATCTGTTCTTCAAATCCTTGCAAGCAAGTTCCTTGTAATGACTGCGGGAGATCAACTGGAGAGCCGCGAAGCGTGCGTGTCAAAAGATCATGCAGAAGAATGCCTGTTTGCCGGCCTGCAGGAAGTGAAGGAGTCTCTTCTGTCTGTATGGACCTCTCTTTTTTTTGCTGCAGATGAGAAAAAGAGATCACCTGACGGCCATGACCCACAAGAGGGGGAAGCGGAGATGGGTTATGAAGAGGAGAAGGAGCTTGAGGTTTCTCTACGCCACATACTTCTTGTGGCTGCAAGAAACAAAGATCAACAGTGCCATCAGATTTCTCCATCAACTCTTCAAGAGCCTGTTTTTCATTTCCAGCCCCCTTGATACAGTTGATGAACAGCTCCATCGGAGAAGCAGTCCCGGCAGGCGGATCTTTGCCTTCACTCTCAATAAGAACGGGAACGTAGAGTTTATATTTGGCTCGTGTACAGGCTACATAAAGCTGCCTGAATTTCTCCGCTTCTTGCTCTTGATCACATGCGACAGGAGAGCGACTAGCCAGAGCGAGTGCAAAAACAATTTCAAACTCAAGACCCTTGCTGCTATGCATTGTCACCACCTGCACCGCCTCCGTTCTGGTATCATAGCGACACGCCTGCAGCTGGCGCTCCTCATCACTAAGCTCCTTTAAAGATCGTATGGCTATCTCGTATCCAGTAAGGGATGTATCGAGAGGAACCAAGGAAACTAGCATATCAAAAAGATGCTCTATATCCCTGAGATATTGCAGCCCATCAGGAAGGGCTCCAAGACGCTCTTGTATGGTCATTTCATCCCATACAGAAGATAGAAAAGCGTCAAACAGCCTGGCAAGGCCTCCTGTCTCAAAACTGCTTTTAAGCTCGCAAAGCCTCTCTACATATCCCGCCCAAAGCTGCAGCCCTTCTTCTGTGCCACTTGCAAGTAAATGGCACTTTTCATCGTCATAACAAAAAGGCTCATGAGACAAAAACCGCATCAGCTTAGAGCGATCTCTTGGGGATAGTAGGAGAGCAAATAGTCTTTCAAGGAGGAGATAAGCTTTTGAGCCAATCACCGACGGACGCCTTGAGCAACTGACAGGAATACCGTGATTAGCAAGGAAGATCGCAAGTCTTTCTGACTGATAGCGATCTTTTACCAAAACTGCATAGTGGCTGTAGGGTCTTTTCAGTTGACAGATGGTATT
>CAYOTQ010000161.1:0-4820 GCA_964406915.1 uncultured bacterium | reverse complement strand
AATACCAAGACGCATCTTCAGACACCGTTCTTTCCATACCGCTATTTCGAAAACGAAGCAGGCGTCTATATAGCTCATCATCATTTGTGGTGACGCAGCCACCCTCACCAGTTGTCATCGTTTTAATCGCATGAAAACTAAAGACCGTCATCTGACTCCACGCGCAGCTGCCCACCTTTGTGCCATCAGGATACAGCGAGCCAATAGCGTGAGCCGCATCTTCAATCACTACAACATCGGGTGTTTTTAGTGAGAGATCAAGAGAGCGCATATCCATGGCAATTCCAGAAAAATGGACAGGCGCAATCACGAGACGACCGCGCGTAGGAGGCTCTTTGCAAGCCTCCTTTAGACGATCTAGCGACATATTTCCGCTTGAGCGTTCGATATCGACAAATACTGGCCTTGCTCCAAGCCTCACACCTGCAGCTGTGGTTGCTATGAAGCTATTTGGCGTCGTCACCAATCGATCAGCCGAATTTACTCCCGCAGCTTGAAAAGCTCCATACAACGCTGTCGTCGCACTCGTCATCATCACCGCCCACTTAGCACCGCAATAGGCGGCCAGCTGCTTTTCAAACTCAGCAACCAATGGCCCTCTCGTGATGAGCGGAGCGCGAAGTGCCTGGGTGACTGCGTGGATATCGCTTTCGTCAATTGACTGTCGCGCATAAGGAAAAAATTTGTCTGTTTGCATAAACCAAAAACTCAGGGTAGAATATGGTATGTAGTTTGCTTCTTTTAGAGTTAATCTTCAACTGTATGGCAAAAAATGTCACCTCTTCTGACACAAAATGATGTTTCCACGGATATTGTTTCCAAGGATGTTTCTTATGACCTTCTCTTTCAGCAACGAAGAGAAGAATATCTAGCGCTCAAACAAACGCTTTTTTCCGCCTATATGCAAAGAAAGCAAGAACCTCAAGAGCGCGATTTATTTTTTTGCTTCAACAGTAGTGACGAACATCGCTATACCTCGTCTGATTGCTGCTCTGCAAAAGAGCTTCAAAGACTCCTCACAGGAAGCCATACAGCCAATGTACATAACGGAGGCTACTTTTTTCGCTGGCAGCACATGGGCATCTGCCTCAATCCATCCGACGGTTTCCTGCAGCGTTTTTGTGAGTCTGGGCATCATCTGTGGGAAATAGATGCCATCATCGTCACTTCCGCAGATCCAAAAGCCTCTTACGAAGTCGAACATATCCATCGCCTCAACCGCGAGTTAAATACTACCTTAATTGCCTACGAACAGCCACCGCACGTGATCCACTCTCTTCTTCATCCTGTTGTAGCAATGCGCCTAGCCACACATCTACGCCCTATTTTTCGAGAAGAAAAAAGCAGTGTTATCTCGCTAGAGGCCTTTCAAGATGAAGAGCGGCATCCCCTTGGAGAGCACTGTACTTTATGGTATGCCAATGCAGGCTCAGACACCCTCATGATTCGTCTTGAAGGAGGATCGCAATCCTTTGGCTATCTATCAGGCACTGAATGGAATGACAAATGCCGTCATTTTTTCAAAAAATGTAACCTTTTTTTAGCCGGCATCAAAATAGCAAGTCTTGAAGAATTTGAGGGTCTGGCCACACCAGATAGCCATTCGATAGGATTGCAGGGGCTTTGCCGCATTGCACAAGAGCTTGAAGAGCTTGATTGTTTGCTTGTCTCGGAGTTTGATGCTGCATCGGGCGATATTCGTCTTGAAGTGATCAAAAAACTGCACGTACCCCACAAGGTCATTTTGCCTATCGATGCCGGATTCGTCATGGATTTACAATCACAGGCGATCAAAACAGGTCCCGGTCATTTTATCCCCTGCAAAGAGGTGCGCATTGTGAGACCTCAGCTGCCGTTTAGCCAACTGCTCTTTGTGTCAAAAGATGATATTTTGTAGGCAAGGTTATCGTCTAAAATCCCACAATGCAAAGCCTTCAAACTCACCTCTTTACGCAAGTTGTGAAAGTGTTATAAACTGTATAAGATATTTATATTCAACCTGTTATCTACCTAAAAATGTATGAACAAATTACAAATTTTTCGAAATCAGGCTCGTCGGTTTTGATGCTCAATGAGTTAGTTGTTTCAAAAAGAAATTTATCGACAAAGCCATTGCGAATTGAGGATCTTGATTGATACATTTTTGCCAAGAACCCACACAATTGTGCGTCTGAACTCACTATTGGCTGGGTTGTTTTTGGTTTGTATTTGTAAAGATTGTGTGAAGATCAAGATACAAGATCCAAATACAGGATCTATACTGGATAACTACGGGACGGTAAGGAACTCTTTATGATCACTTGCGAAACATGTGAAGTTTGGATGCAGTTTGTAGAACATATCAAAAAACGTATTTCTTCCACTGCGTTTGGCAACTGGATTTTGCCAATCGAAGTCATGGAATACTCTGCAGAAGAAGTTACATTGAAGGTTCCAAACATCTTCTTCAAGGAATACCTGCTGACGCACTACAAACAAGAATTGACTAGCTTTTTGCCAATCAATGGCCAGGGCGAGCCAAATATCAAGTTTGTCATTGAAAAACAGGAGCGAAAACCGAGGGTTGCCTCTACAATAAGCCCATCAAAACCACAAGCACCAGAAACACCAAAAGAAGACTTTTCTTCCTTCGAAGCTCCATTAAATGAGACCTATCGCTTCCAGACATTTATTGAAGGCCACTCCAACCAATTTGTCAAATCAGCAGCTGTTGGCGTTGCCAACCGGCCCGGCATTTCCTACAACCCCCTCTTCATTCATGGCGGTGTGGGACTTGGAAAAACACACCTGCTGCACAGTATTGGACATCATATTAAAGAACATCACAAGAAGCTCAAAGTACAGTGCATCACGACAGAGGGCTTTATCAATCAGTTAGTCGATAGCCTGCGCAATAAATCAATTGACCGCATGAAGCGTTTTTATCGTGCCAACATCGATGTACTGCTGGTGGACGATATCCAGTTTTTGCAAAATAGAGCAAATTTTGAAGAAGAGTTTTGCAACACGTTTGAGACCTTGATCAACCAGCACAAACAGATTGTCATTACCTGCGACAAACCTCCATCCCAACTCAAGCTCTCCGAACGCATGATCGCCCGTATGGAATGGGGCTTAGTAGCGCATGTAGGCATGCCGGATTTAGAGACACGCGTGGCAATTTTGCAACATAAGGCGGAGCTTCGCGGGCTCAACATTCCAAGCCACATTGCCTTCCATATCGCCGAGCATATTCACAATAATGTCCGCCAGCTTGAAGGCGCCCTCAATCGCTTGAGTGCCTATAGCCGGTTGCTCAATATGTCTATCACAGAAGAGTTTGTAGAAAAAACCCTCCGTGATATCTTCCAGAGCTCGCCCACAGACAAAGTAACCATTGAGATCATCTTAAAGAGCGTCGCAGCTGTCTTCCAGGTACGCATCAGTGACTTGAAGAGCGCCTCTCGTACAAAAGCAATTGCACTTCCTCGCCAAGTGGCCATGTTTTTAGCTAAAGAAATGATCAACGAATCGCTTGTCATGATTGCAGACTCTTTTGGACGAACTCACTCAACAGTGCTTCACGCATGCAGCCAGATTGAGAAAGAGATTACAGAAAATGAGCGGCTGCGAAAACAAATTGACATGGTACGTCGCCAGTTAGCCACGTGTGCTGCCTGATCTATTGCCAAGTTGGAGGACAATCTTGGCTAGCGTATTGATACTCAGATCCTGGGATTTATGCAGCTTTTGCTGTTTTTCGGCAGGGAAAAGTTCTGTATCAAAAATTGACAGCGGCTCTACAGGTAAAAACTGCATCCACTTGTTAAGCGAAGTTTGACTTTCTGGCAGTGACATAGTATAAGCTCCTGAATACTTGTCTGTATTCTCGACCGTATTCTTGCCAACCAATAGGACAAGCGATATTTTTCTCCAACAAAAATATGGTGAATATATGAGCGTAATCTCTGTGCGTTACTATGAAAACATTAGCTTTCATAAAAAATTACAGGAACTTGGCTCAATCTCCCCTAGCCAAAAATATGCAGGGGAAGGGGGAAGCATCGAGGCAGGTAGCGCCTACGATATCGTCATTGATACACGGAGCAAACCAAATGATGAAGTCGTCTGCCAAGTATTCTGGCATTTCTTAAAGAGGCACGAAACAGCCTTGGACCTCACAGACTTTGAGAGTCTCTCAAATATCTATGAAAAATTAAAAAAGCTTTCAAACAACCAATACCGGCAGGGCATTCTTGACCTTATAGACCAACTGGCATGCACACTCTGGACTTCCAAAGAAAAGAGCTACCAGCAAGCGCTTGGAAGCAAACAGCCACAAGCGCGTGAGTTTGTAAGTGCCTTGGAGACGCTTATCAAAAACCAGAGAGAAAATCTTGTTTCACTCTTGCTCGCACACTTTTTATCAAACGCAAAATCAGTAGGACAGTCTACCGTTCTCTCTCACCTGATCTCAGGATCCTATCGAAAAAAACTTCCAGACTATCTGGACGACAAACTTTCTCTGCAAACATTTGGATGTATCACCAACACAGAAGATTGCGATTCTCTCAAGGCCATCATCCAGAAAGTAGCGAAGATATCTCCACAGCTGAAACGACTTCGACTTGGCTTCTATAATGATTGTTTTCGACACCTTGAATTAAAAATCTTGCCGCTCCTTCCAACCTTTTCTGCTCTTACAGAACTGGTTGTCGAATATCAGTCCCCTGTTGCAGCCCTCAGCACCCCCCGCTCTATTGACTTAAGTCTCATTTTTTCTCTCACACAGCTGCAAAAATTGAAGCTGGCAAATATTGTAAGCCGCACATTTACTCTCC